>DATAUY010000134.1:0-9986 GCA_036268025.1 Candidatus Sulfotelmatobacter sp.
GTCCGGCGAAGCACGAACAGGCCGACGATCGTCAGAATGTAGAACACGAGCACGGCGAAAATGATGTAGTCGAGAAGCTGCCCGTAGCTGCCGGAGATGCAGAGCACGCAGGTCCAGACCATCTGCACCATCAGCGAAACAGCCGGCGTTTTGTAGGTAGGATGCAGTTTCGCAACCTTGCGGAAAAACAGGCCGTCTTTCGCCATGGCATAGTAAACGCGCGCGCCGGAAAGAATCAGGCCGTTAGCGCATCCGAAGCCGGAAATCATGATTGCGGCCGCCATCAGATATCCGCCGATCGAGCCGAACATCTGGGTCATGACGGCAGTGCCGACGCGGTCTTCGGCGGCATGCGTAATGCCGCGGGCAAGGATCGTCGCGCCGTTCTCCACGCCGCTTAGCGGCAGCGCGCTCAGGTAAATGAAATTGCAGGCGATGTAGAGAGCAATGACGATGCCGGTACCAAGCGCCAGAGAAAGCGGCAAATTGCGGCTGGGATTTTTCACTTCCCCGGCTGTGAATGTAACGTTGTTCCATGCATCGGCTGAGAAAAGCGATCCGACCTGTGCGACGGCGAGAATCGTCAGCGTTCCCACCATAACGATCGGTCCGCCGACTCCGACCTGAACGGCGTGCTGCGCGCCCAATCCCGCGTTATGCCAGAAGTTAGCGCCGAAGTTTGCAGCGAGAGCCTCAGCCTTGCGTCCGAAGGCAAATCCGAAAACAGCCAATCCGAGCAGCGCAGATACTTTCGCCGCGGTAAACACATTCTGGATCGCCGCGCCGGTCTTCACGCCGAATATATTGACGATCGAAAGAAAAATAACCAGCAGGATCGCCATCAGGTTCTGCGTATTGATGCCGACTTCCATGTTGCCGAGAACCATCGGGCCAATATGGATCGGAGGCACCTTCCAAAGATGCAGCAGCCAGTTGGTGGAAGAAATCGACGGGAAAAAGACGCCGAGAAACTTGCCGAAGGCCACGCCGACGGCGGCGATGGTTCCGGTCTGAATTACTAAGAAAAGAGTCCAGCCATAGAGAAATCCCCACAGCGGCCCGAGCGATTCACGCAGATAAACATACTGTCCGCCGGCACGCGGCATCATGGCGGCCAGTTCGCCGTAGGTGAGGGCAGCAGCGATGGTCATGAACCCGGCGACGGCCCAGGCTGCGATCAGCAGAGCTGGTGATCCAACTTCACGGCCGATGTCCGCCGAGACGATGAAAATACCCGATCCGATCATCGAGCCCATCACCAGCATGGTCGCGCTGGTCAGGCCGAGGCCTTGGACGAGTTCTGAGTCCTGATGGGAGTGAACGTCCCAGTCGCTGCGGGCGGGCTGCGTTGTGGGTGTGCTCAGGAAGCCTCCAGAGGTCTGTGGTAAGCCTCAGCCTCTATCTTGTCATCCTGAGGAGGGCGACTTTTGCCCGACGAAGGATCGATGCAATCTGCCGCGCGCCGGCAAAATGCATAGATCCCTCGCTTCGCTCAGGATGACAATCTAAAACGAGCAATCGCTATGCCCGAGAACTTTACCTTAATATCCGCAAAAATTCCTCTGCTGATTTGCCGGGATCCCGTGACAGATCGGATATCACCGCCACCGAATCAGCCCCCGCTTCAATGACCGCCGCAGCATTTGAGCGCGTGATGCCGCCAATAGCAACCAGGGGCTTATCGGTCAAAGCCCGTGCCCGGCGGACTCCCTCGAGGCCCACGACCGGATCGGGGTTCTGTTTACTGGAGGTAGCGAAGACGGGACCGATTGCCAGATAGTCGGCAGCAGTCAGATCGGCCTCGCGTAGTTGATCGGGATTGTGCGTCGAAACGCCCAACCAGCGATCCGGACCGATGATCTTCCGCACGGATTCAGGCGAGAGATCATCCTGCCCCACGTGAACGCCATCGTAATCTGCTGCCAGGCAAAGATCGGCTCGGTCATTCATGATCAGGCGGGCTCTCGCTCCAATCCTTCGTTTCAGTTCGCGTGCATGATCGAGGACCAGGCGCGCGTTGCCTGATTTGTTGCGGTATTGGAGAAGCCCGCAGCCGGCGCTGACAAGTTCATCGGCAGCAGCCAGCAAGCTCTCTGAATCGCCGAAACACCTCGGGTCGAGAATAGGGTAGAGCACGGCAAGCATACCGGCCCAGTCTACCTGCACGGCATTGGTCTCGACGGAACGATTATCATAGGATGCCTCGTGACGCATCTTACGATGGAAGTCATGGCCGCAGAATCGCTGAGCAGGATCCCTGAGCAGGACCGCTGAAAGGTGACCGATGATCGTGCGATCGACAATCGGGCAATGCATTCTCGCTACGCTGATGTTGATCGGCGCCCTCCCCGGCAGTTGCCAGACTTCCCCTGGCGGCTATGTTGAGGTCACGGGATCCAAGCTGTGGTTCGAGGAGTGCGGGGTTCCGTCGATGACAGCCCCAGGCGTGGTTTTGCTGCACGACGGACTGGTGCATTCCATTACCTGGGACGGCGTTTGGAAGCCGTTATGCTCCAAATACCACGTGATCCGCTATGACCGCCGTGGATACGGGCGCTCGCAACCATCGCAGGCCCCCTTCATTCCCGAAGACGACCTTCTCAGTCTCCTGCGGCGCGTGCACGAGCAGCACGTCATCCTCATAGGAAATTCCTCCGGAGGCGGTCTGGCACTCGATTTTGCGATCGCTCACCCGGAGATCGTGCGGGGACTACTCCTCATCGGACCGGTAGTTCACGGCATGGCCAGCACCAGCTATTTCATGGAAAGGGGGAACCGGAACAGCGCACCCCTGGCTCACAAAGACATTGATGCCGCGGCGCGGAACTGGTCGCAGGACCCCTTCCTGATTGCAGGTGACGATCCGCAGGCGCGCAAGTTCTTATACGAATCGCTGGTGAACGCTCCACAGAACCTCACCGTCGATGGAGGGATGGAGATCCGGCCATCGCCGCCTCCGGCGATGCGACTTTCCGAAATTCGCGTGCCGATGTTGATCGTGGACGGGGAGTCCGACATCGGCGACGTCTTTGCTTATTCCGGAGCCATTGTCGCAGCCGCACAACTAGCTTCACTGGAGATATGGAAAGACGCAGGCCATTTGATCCAATTGCAAAAGCCGGTGCAACTCGTTGATCGATTCAACCGGTTTTATTCGCTGGTCACGCGCACTGAAGCCTCTTTGAGCGAGGCGCAATTGGCCGCTTACGTCGGGAAGTACTCATGCTTCGGTCATCCCGATCCGATGACCTTGAAAGAACAACGCCTGGTGTTCGAGATTCCCGGCGAACCGTACTATAGGTTGTTCGCGGCGTCGGAATTCCGCTTCTTTCTGCGGACAGAAGAGACAGAAATGGAGTTCAAGAAAGACGCTTCCGGAAAAATCACGGAAATGGTGGTCTACAACGATGACGGAAGCGTCTTTCACTGCCCGCGACAATAGACATTGCGAACTCCCCGTGCCGGGTGAGCACCTCAATCCGAGATCGGGGGCATATCCGATGTCGCCGATGGCGCTGGAAGACGCGCAGAGGACAATCGGACTGGTGCGCTATCACGCGGCGGAGTGGCATATCGATCCACACAAGATCGGAGTGCTTGGATTCTCGGCAGGCGGGCATTTGGTGGGGGCCACGAGCACGAATTTCGGCGTTTTATTGCGCGATCCGGCCCGGGTGGATTCCCTCACCCAACACGAAGCTCGCGCCTACCGCCCCCACTACCGCGGAATGCCGTGGCAGATCTAGTTTCTGGCGCATACGGTAAACGGCTTCGATCCCCGTACAATGTGCGCCGATTAGATAAGAAACGCCGAACCCTTTCAGCTTGTCTGCAGTCCAGTCAAGTTGCTGGTCCGTCGCCGCAAAAAGGTGCAATCCTCCAATCACCGCATACACCGGCGTCGAAGGGGACTCCTTCTCCGCAAAAGTCAGCGTATTCACGATGCCCGCATGCCCACACCCGGAAACGACGACCAGTCCCTTGTTGGTGTTGATAACCACCGACTGGTCCTCGGGAATGTTGTCTTCGACCAGCCCGGATGGAGTTTGCACTTTCCCTACTTCCGACCAGTTCCGCTCGGGATACGGCCGCGGCACCGGACCGGTCAGCCAGACGCCGGGGAATATTTCCGCAGGCGCATCGTGCTCCACAACCTTGCCGCCGGTTGCTTCATATTCCTTGCGCAAGGCGAGCATCAGGTTGCCTTCTTTTCCATCTTGCGGACGGCTGTAGAAAATGCCCTTGCCCACATGCAAGACCGACAGCGCTGCGGGATTCTTCTTCATGAATTCCCGGCGCAAAGTCATAAGGCCGCCGACATGGTCGTCGTGATTGTGACTCAGCACGACCTCGCGCACGTCGCTCAGATCGATATTCAGATCGCGGACATTGGAGAGTACCGTGTCCGGCTTCGCACCCGTATCGACCAGAACCCGGTGCCCATCGGCCTCTACCAGCGCCGCGAAGCCCCACTCACCGATACCGTCATCGGCGAGCATCGTCGAGAGAATCGTGACTTTGAGGTTCTGCACTGTGCCGCGGCCCGGTGAATCCGCAAAGAGGAGGGCTGAGGCCAGCACCAGCAGAAAGGCACCTGTTAGGGATCGTCCCAGGACCATTTTTGGCATGGGAGCTATGATAAGGCAGACATTGGCCGATCAGTTTGGATTTTGAGATTACTTTCCGTTCTTCGCCAGAAATCTCTCGATAAATCCCGTATCAAACTTACCCGCCCGGAAATCTTCATCTGCCAGAATCTTGCGATGCAGCGGAATCGTCGTATATATACCCTCGACGATAAACATTCCCAGCGCGCGCGACATGCGGGAGATCGCTTCGCTGCGATCTTTGCCGCGCACGACCAGTTTGGCGATGAGCGAGTCGTAGTAAGGAGGAATTACTCCTTCGGCATAAGCGGCGGTGTCGATACGTACGCCAGTCCCGCCCGGCGGATTAAACGCAGTAATCTTCCCTGCCGAAGGCGTGAACTTCTCGGGATGCTCCGCGTTGATGCGACATTCAATGGAATGCCCGCGATGCACGATCGGTCCCATGAGCACATCGCTCATCTTCGCGCCCGCAGCAATCAGAATCTGACTCTTGACCAGATCGACGTCGGCGACCATCTCCGTGACCGGATGCTCTACCTGAATGCGAGTGTTCATCTCAATAAAATGAAGCTGCCGGTTCTGGTCCATCAGGAATTCAATGGTTCCGGCGTTCCAGTATCCAATCGCCGCCAGCGATTTGCAGAGCACCTCGCCGATCTGCGCGCGTAGTTCAGGCGTGACCTGCGTTGAAGGCGACTCTTCGAGCAGTTTCTGATGTCGACGTTGGATCGAGCACTCGCGCTCGCCCAGGCTGACCACGTTGCCATGCTCGTCGGCAAGCACCTGGAATTCGATGTGCCGCGGATTCTCGACGTACTTTTCCATGTAAAGGTCGCCGTTGCCGAACGCGCCGGCCGCCTCGGACTGTGCCGCTTTGAACAATCCCGGCAATTCTCCTTCATTGCGGACGATGCGCATGCCGCGCCCGCCACCGCCGGCCGAGGCTTTCATGATCACCGGGAAGCCGACCTGTTTGGCCCATTCGATCGCTTCGCCTTCGGAGGCGATGATTCCATCGGACCCGGGAAGAATCGGCACGCCAGCCTGCTTCATGGCGGCGCGGGCCTTTTCTTTCTCGCCCATCAGCCGCATGACTTCCGGCTGCGGCCCGATGAACTTGATCTCGCTCATCTCGCAGACCTCCGCGAAGTTGGCGTTTTCGGCGAGCAGCCCGTATCCCGGATGGATGGCCTCGACGTTCGCGATCTCGGCTGCGCTGATGACGGCGGGAATGTTCAGATAGCTTTCGGCGAGGCGCGGTGGTCCGATGCAAATCGCTTCGTCGGCGAATCGGACAGGCAGCGAGTTGCGATCGGCCTCGCTATAGATCGCAACCGTGCGAATACCCAGCTCCTTGCACGCGCAGATCACGCGCAGTGCAATTTCTCCCCGATTGGCGATAAGGATTTTCTTGAACATGAAAATCAGCTATCAGCTCTCAGCTTGTGTGGGGACAGCCGCCCTCGGCTGTCCGCCGGGCGAAGCCCGGCATCCGGCCTCACCACTTCGATAAGCACAAAAAGGCGCGCACCTGGCGCGCCCGAAACTTTAACAATCACTTCTTCGGCCGGATCACAAATAACTCCTGCCCATACTCGATCGGCTGGCCATTCGAGGCAAACTTTTTGATGATCTCCCCTGCAAAATCCGACTCGATCTCATTCAGCAGCTTCATCGCCTCGACGATGCACAGAACCTGCCCGATCTCGACCGGGTCTCCAACTTTGACGAACGGAGGCGCTCCCGGCGATGGCGCTTCATAGAATGTCCCGACGATCGGCGACTTGACCGTGTGCAGGCCCTCTTCAACGACTGGTTTCGCAGGCTCAGCCGGCTCCGCCGCCGCTGAAGCGACGGGTGCGGCCCCAACCTCAGCTACCGGCGCCGGAGCCGGAGGCACCGCGTAGAAGCGCGGCTCGGCGTGCGTGTGCACAACGGTATGCTCTCCCGCGCGCTTGATTTTGACTTTGACGTCGCCGCGTTCCAGTTCGAACTCGGCAATGTCTTTTTCGATCAGGAACTCGATGAGTTCTTTCAGCTCTTTTTGATTCATTCTGATCTTCGACGTGACTACGGATGTGACTTACGGTGGAACTTCGTCGGTCCCGCTGCGCACCCGCAGGTACGCGAAGAAGCCGGGCGCGATCCTGCCCGGCTGACGTTATGCAATAACGCTAAGAAGACTAAACTGCTAACAATGCCTTGCTGGTCGGCGTCAGTACTTCACAACCGCTGGACGTGACCGCGACCATGTCTTCGATCCTCACGCCCCATTTGCCGGGGAAGTATACTCCCGGCTCGATCGTGATGACCATTCCGGGCTGAAGGACTTCTTCCTGTCCCTTCGCCACGCGGGGGATCTCATGAATCTCAAGCCCCACGCCATGCCCGGTCGAATGCGTGAAGTACTTCCCTAATCCGGCCTTCCGCAACACCACACGGGCTGCGGCATCGACTTCGCCGGTCGTAGCTCCAGGCCGAACCGCTTCGATTCCCGCCTGCTGCGCGTGCCGCACTGCTTCGTACGCGTGGCGGGCCTCGTTAGAAACCTTGCCCACCCATACAGTGCGGGTTTGGTCTGAACAATAACCCGAAAGTATAACACCGAAGTCGCAGACGACGAACGCTCCCGAGGGGATCGGCTGGCTCGACGCGCGCCCATGAGGCAGCGCCGAACGTGCCCCGGATGCGATGATGGTTGGGAATGACATTTCTTCCGCGCCGGCCTGGCGCGCAGCCAACTCCATCTGGGCGGCGACTTCGACTTCCTTCACACCGGGACGCATCACTTCCACCGCCCGCTCGAACAGCTTTGCCCCGAGACGAACCGCGTCGCGAACCAGATTCAGTTCGTCCGCATCTTTGATCATGCGCGCTCGCTCGACGATCGCAGGCGCGTCTTTCAATCCCACTCCCGCGGGACACAACTGCCCCATCCGCTTCTTTTCGCTGACGGTGAAGTGCTCGGATTCGATGCCCACCGTCCACGCCCGAGGCCGCTTATGGCGGCGCGCGAGATAGTCCGCCAGTGCCTGGAGCACCGCCTTCTTGGCAATAACAACTTTCGCGCCTTTTACCTCTTCGCGCGCCTGCGTGTCATAACGCACATCAGTAAAGAAGACACTGCCGGACTCCTCCACCAGCAGAAATCCCGCGCTGCCGGTAAATCCGCAGAGATACCGGATGTTCGCAAGATGCGAGACCAGCAGCGCGTCGAACCGGGACTTGCTCTTGCTCGTGACAATATGCTCGCGAAGCTTTTTCTGGCGTGCGGAGTAGTCCATCGCTGGTGAGTTTAGCAGTAGACGCCTAGTAGGAGAGACCTCGAAGGAGACGCCTGGCAGCAGACACTCGCCGTGTCGGCAAGCCCCCTGCTCACAACACATGCGTGGTGTGTTTCTTGATATTTGACAAGAAGATGACATTGCATCTCCTCCCCGCCATGTAGAGTGCATCGACCTTCGGAGCTTCCGACCATGAATTCTATGCGCCGCGTCTGTAACTTGGCTCTTGTCATCCTTGGATTGCTGGCTTCTCTACAGGCACAGCAGATACAGACGTCCCCTGCCAGCCTGACTTTCAAGAATCAACTGATCAATTCCACCAGCGCCACACAAACCGTCACGCTGACCAATACCGGCAGTGGCAGTGTGACGATTAGTTCCATCACTCCCAGCGGGATGTACAACACAAGCACGGATTGCGATGTCCTCATCGCCGGAGAAAGCTGCACCATCAACGTGTCTTTCGCTCCGGTGGTGATTGGCACAACCAACGGTGCGGTCACAATCCTGACCAGCGCACAAGCCGGTCCACAGACCGTCGGTTTGGCCGGTGGCGGGATTGCGCCCATCAAAGTCTCGCCGGCCAGTTTGAATTTTGGCGTTGTAGCGGTGGGAACCGCGAGCCACCCTCAGGTTGTAAAGCTGACCAACCAGCAGGCCACGGCCGCAAGCCTTACCTCGATTGCCGCCAGCGGCGATTACCTGCAATTGAACAACTGTCCGGCATCGCTGGCAGCTCATGCGAGTTGCACCATCAGCGTCAGTTTCGTACCGACTGCGGGGACTGTAATTCCCGGTGCACTGTCTTTTTCTTTGAACAATTCGAGCGCAGCGCCCGTGTCACTTCTCGGTACCGGAACGGGCGGCCCGGCTTCGATCGTGTCGCTTTCGGCGACCAGCCTTGATTTCGGAAACGAAACGATCGGCATGTTTACGCCTACGCAGCGGGTGACGCTGACGAACATCAGCACAACCAAATCGCTCAACATCCAGAGCGTGACCGCATCCGGATCCGGCGTTTACGATCTCCAGTTTGTGCGTCCAGCATGCAGCGGATTGATCGCGCCCGGCGGCCAGTGCGACATCGTCGTGTTCTTCAATCCCTTGGCAAATCTGATGCCGGCCGGTTATCCGGGAGCAGTGACGATCGTAGACGATGATGTGACGAGCCCTCAGGTGATTCAGTTATCCGGGACCGGAAACAATGAATTGGTTTTCACTCCGGCTATTCTGAATTTTCCGCCGCAGAAGGTTGGCACCACGAGTCCTCAGCAGATCGTGACCGTGACCAGCACGATGCAGCAGCTCGAAGGTATTTTTCTCGAGACATTCAGCAGCGGCGACTTCAACTTCACAGGATTCGGCACGCACGCCTGCCAATTGGGGGGAATCATTCCCTCGAGTTGCACCATTGCGGTCACCTTTACGCCAAGCCGCAAGGGCGCAATCAACGGAGCGGTCACCTACAACAACTACCCGCTGTGCTCGTTTGGATCATGTGCCAAGCCGTCAGTGTTGAATCTAACCGGGACGGGGCAGTAAAGCGAAAACCACTAAGAGCAATAGTTCGTCGAATTTCTGCGAGGCTCGCGAAGTTTTTTCTTTCGCGCCGAGACTCCACCGCTGGTGAGTTTAGCAGCACGCTTCGGGCAGTAAGCATGGATCAGGTTCCGGGGGTTCGTTCCGTTCCAAACTCGGCAAATCCCGAAGGTCCATATCTCATGTCAAATTTTTCTTGTATATATCAAGCTGCGTAAAGTATTGAATACAGGTGGTTTGCTGGATTTCGATATCGCGTCCGTCCGCAAAGTATTGTCAGAGAACGATTTGCGCGCAAAATATTGCGAACAAAGACTTAGCGAATCGCCTTGTCGATTTGGTCACCTTCCGCACCGAACGGTCCGAGCGCTCGTAGCGGAATGCTCTGTGGTGCAGTCGCGCACCTTCCTATTGTGAGCTAACCGCAGACAGGGTCAAGGTTGTCCGTCACAATCGGAAGCGAAATCTTTGTGGAAGACTGTGAAAAACGTCTGTTGGACTTGATAGCTTGTGGCATATCGAGAATCGGGAACGTCCCGTCTGTCCCCGGGTT
>DATAUY010000135.1:0-8885 GCA_036268025.1 Candidatus Sulfotelmatobacter sp.
CCAATTCTTTGATCAATCCCGGATATGCCCTAACCATAGCACGCAGCGGCCCTGTGAATCAGCGGCATCACCCCGGGAGCCGGTTGACAGAATCCCGCCCTTAGGACAAAGTATGTGGCTGCAAAGTGCTTGGGGAAGCTCCTGCATTGAAAAAAGCTCTACTTGCGCTCGCGGTGGTCGTGCTGGCTCCGGTGCTCGTAGTTACTCTGTTGCGTGCTGCCGGAGAATGGCGCACCATCGGCCAAACGGAAGCCGGCGACAAAATCTCCGTCAGTTCTGTGCGCGTCCTGAAGAACAATCAGCGCACCGCGCTGGTCCGCGTCGAATACAAGTCCCCAGCCGACCTTCCCCAGGGCGGACCCTTCGTCGAAATGCGCGCCCGCGTCCGATTCAACTGCGCGAACGGCGTTGCCGCTCCCAGCACCGAATGGTTTTACTCCCGCGACCACAGCGGACGCTTCGTCGTCAGTAAGAAAGCCTCCCACGACGACCAATTCGGCAAAGGCCCCGAAGGCGGCTTCGCCGATCTGGTCAGCAAGAACGTCTGCGAGCAGACCAGATAGATCATCCCAGATAGATTATCTTTAGAAATCCGAAAGATTATCGGGGAGTGTCATCCCGAACGGCCGCGTTTTCTCCAGGGGGCGGAAGGATCTCGCGAAAGGTGAAGTCGGGGCTCTATGCCAGGTCGATGTCCCACCCACCCAGAATCAGCCCCGCCATTTCAAAGCCAAGAGTTTTTCACAGTTCCGACACCTCCGTAACTTCGAAACTACTTCCGTCGCCAATCTCTTTCCGCTTATGCTGAGAAAAGAAATCGGCCCCGTCCCGCCGAGTTCGTTCCTCCTCCTATGGATTCGCTTCGACTTTATGGACTGATCACCGCTGGCAGCGCGGCGCTGCTAGGCGCATATGCATTCTTGCGGCGCAAACCGAAGACCGCCGAAGAGGTCGAGCGCGAGCGAAGGGCTTGGCTGGAAGGCACCGGCCGCATCACAGACGGCACCGTCATTGACGTGCAGGAACTGGCGGCGATGAGCAATCATCACGCGGCAACCATGCTCATCTATAAGTATGACGTTGCTGGCGTGACCTACGAATGCTCGCAGGACGTGACCTACCTCCGCCAGTGGATCAATCTGCATTCCTGCCGCCTCGGACTGCACACGTCGGTGAAGTACGATCCGCAGAATCCCGGGAATTCTCTGGTGGTTTCCGAAAACTGGATGGGGTTGCGGCAATGACGCGAACGGCAGTTCGTTCAAGTTCCAGGCAGATCGGCAACCTGATCACCCGCCAGCAGCACCAAAGGCCCACGGATTGGCGCGGACCTTGGTTACTCTCTTATTCAGCGAAGGCCGGAACTTACCAGCGCCTTACTGAGTGACGGTTGCCTGGTAGCTCACGGCCTGCCAATGTCCCGTTCGGCGAACCCAGACTCGCGTGTAGCGATAAGGACCGCTGAAGTCTTCGCCGAGCTGGTGGCCTTTCACATCGGCGCGGGCGGTTACGACCGCAGTATCGCCGTAAACGCGAACTACCATGTCAGAAATGTCAATGGTGTCGTAGCGGAGCTGCCCGCTCTTGCGGGCGGAAAGAGTGTCTTGCTTGGTCGTGATCTGGCCGAGCGGAGTAATGGCAACATAATCCTCGGCGAGGGTGCGGGCCGAGAAATCGGCATCGCGGCGAATGCTGGCCTCGCGAGCCTGTTTTTCCATCTCGATGATCTCACGAATCGCCTCGTCTTCACCCGCACCCATTGCGGCCCTGGGATGTACCGAGACATGTTGCCCGGCGAAAGCCGGTAAGACCACCAGGAAAGACAACACTAACACTGCTAATCTGTTGATCACGATGAGACCTCCGCAGTTTGCGAGGGGACAGAGATCCGCCTGACCGAACTACGCAAGTTTGGATGCTTGAGTTCCGTGGAAAAATTCTGACTTTGTAACATTTTCTTTCCAAGCTCGGCTGAGATTTCCCCGGTACGTTCGCGGTCTACTGGTAAAGACTGTTTTGTCGGGCGATTTATTTCAAAGTTTCTTTAGCTCGAGAGGTTTTCTTCAGGGCAGCCCACCACCACGACCGAATGCCTCTGTTCTCAGGATCAATAAACTTGCAAGTCTTGTTCCATGGTGGAGCGGCTTAAGCCATTGATAAGATGAAACCCCGCAACAGCGCCAGGGCCGATTCTGTCCATGACGGGACGAAGTGTCCATCAGCGGACAGGTGACGGGATCCAATTCGACCAGCAGGCGTGGCCCAGCCAGCGGCATCAAGTACAATCAAGCGACCGGTTCAGATCATGGCCGATATTCGCAGAGGACTCATCATCGTCAATACCGGCCCGGGCAAGGGCAAGACCACGGCGGCGATGGGGACCGCATTGCGCGCCGTCGGGCAGGGCATGCGGGTATTGATGTTGCAGTTTCTGAAAGGCTCCTGGCACTACGGCGAACTCGATGCTGTTCAGGCCTTCGGCGACAAATTTGTGATGAAGCAGATGGGCCGCGGCTTCGTGAAAGTCGGGGCGGAGAAACTCGATCCGGAAGATGTCAAGATGGTAGAAGAGGCCTGGGCAGAGGCCGAGAAAGCGATCCAGTCAGGAGAGTGGGATCTGGTCGTGCTTGATGAGATTAATTACGCCATCAGCTATGGCATGCTCGATCCGTCGAAGGTAGTTGAGAACCTAAAAAAGAAGCCCGAGATGGTGCATGTCATCTTGACGGGCCGAAATGCGCACCCGACAATTGTGGAAGTGGCCGACACCGTTACCGAAATGCGTCAGGTAAAGCACGCGTATGAGAAAGGCGTGATGGCGCAAAGGGGAATCGAGTATTAGTACGTAGCCAGTGGTCAGTGGCCAGCCACGGTTTAACTGACAACTGAGCACTGGCCACTGGCAACTGCTTTTATGGCATGGTTTAAGCGCGAATCCGGCGAGTTGGATAATTCGGGTGAGAAGAAAGTCCGCACCGAGGGATTGTGGGTGAAGTGTGAGAACTGCCGGCAGATCATTTGGAAGAAAGATCTGGAAGAGAATATGAACGTGTGTCCGAAGTGCGATAAGCACTTCCGGATCGACGCGCGCAACCGGCTGGCGCAGTTGCTCGACGAGAACCAATACGAAGCCTTCGATACGAACATCTCCTCGACCGATCCACTGAAATTTGTTGACCTGAAGCCGTATTCCTCGCGGCTGCGGCAGGCGCAGGAAGATACCGGTCTAAAAGACGCCGTGATCAACGCCCAAGGGAAGCTGATGGGACGATCCGTAATCGTGAGCGCGATGGAGTATTCGTTTATCGGCGGCAGCATGGGCGCGGCCGTGGGAGAGGCGATCACGCGGGCCGTCGAGCGGGCAACCGCGAGTAGGACGCCTTTGATCATAGTATCGGCATCGGGCGGCGCACGCATGATGGAAGGCGTGATCAGCCTGATGCAGCTCGCGAAGATTTCGGCCGCCCTAGCCAAGCTGGACAAGGCCAAAGTTCCGTATGTTTCGCTGCTGACCGATCCGACGACCGGCGGCGTCACGGCCTCGTTTGCCATGCTTGGCGATTTGAACATCGCGGAGCCCGGCGCTTTGATCGGCTTCGCCGGCCCACGTGTGATTGAGCAGACCATCCGCCAGAAACTGCCGCCCGGCTTCCAGCGCAGTGAATTCCTGTTGGAGCACGGGATGTTGGATGCCGTCGTTCCGCGCAAGCAACTCAAGCCTTATATCGCAAGGGCTCTGGAGTTCATGGCATAAGAGCTGTCAGCCCTCAGCCATCACCTTTCAGCTTAACCCCTACAACTTGTCTGCCCTCCATGGGAATCGCCTGCTGATAATCTGATAATTCAGGCTGAAAGCTGAAAGCTGAGAGCTGACGGCCGCGAGCTTCTTCCTATGTCTTACGACTCCGCAGTCGCGAGCATGTTTGCGCTGGGACATGAGCTTGCCCAAACACCCTCGTACAAGTTCGACCTCGACCACATGCGCGTGCTGCTCACGGCGATGGGCCATCCGGAGCGCCAGTTTCCAAGCGTGCTGATTGCAGGGACAAACGGCAAAGGCTCGACCGCGGCAACCCTCGCTTCAATTCTGCGCGCTTCGGGATTGAAGACCGGGCTTTACACGTCTCCTCACTTGATTCGAATTAACGAGCGCATTTGGATCAACAATGACGCAATTGGCGATGACGATTTCGCTCGAATTCATGGGGAAGTGGATCGCATCGCCGAAGGGCTGGTGGAGTCGCGGGAGTTGCCCTGGCATCCGAGTTTTTTCGAGATGATGACGGCCATTGCTTTTCTGCACTTCGCGCGAGTGCAGGTTGAAATTGCCGTGCTCGAGGTGGGCATGGGCGGCCGTCTGGATGCAACGAACGTGGTCGAGCCACTTGTCAGCGTGATCACCGATGTCTCGCTGGATCACCAGAAGTTCCTTGGCAACACTGTAGGTGAGATCGCGCGCGAGAAGGCAGGAATCATCCGGCGTCGCGGCGTCGTGGTGACTTTGCCGCAGCAGCCAGAGGCAAACGACGTGATCGGCAACGCAATTCTCGATCTGGATGCGGTTGGAGTGAATGCGGTGCCATATGTGCCGCCGGTTTCGCCTGGTAGTCCCGACTTGCGAGTGCCGAGTCGCGAGTTACAAGCTCGAACCTCCGAGAACAGGTTCGGATCACGCTACCCGCTGGAGGTCATGGGCCGGCAGATTGTGGTGGAAACGCCACTGGCCGGACGGCATCAGTTGCGGAACGTAGCCCTCGCAATTTCCACTGCGGTGGAGCTTGAGAAGAAAGGGCTGTCAGGGATTACGCCCGAATCTATCGAGCATGGAATTCGCGAGACGCATTGGCCGGGACGCTTTCAGGTTATTCCTGCGGCGGCTCGCTCGCCCGAAACCGTGTTCGATGTAGCGCACAATCCGGCAGGGGCGTGGGCTTTGCGCTCGGCGCTCTCAGAGCGATATGACGAGTCGCCGATTATTTTTGTCTTCGGCGCGATGCGCGACAAAGCAATTGCAGAGATGACGGAAATTCTGTTTCCGCTCGCGGAGCGTGTGGTGGCGACGCGGCCGGAGAATCCGCGGGCAGCTTCGCCGGAAGAAATCCGGGACGCAGCGAAGCGCACGAGTGTTGAGATTGAGATGGTTGCCGATGTGAGTGCCGCCCTCGACCGCGCACGCGAAATCGCAGGACCAGGGGCAACTGTCGTTGTGACCGGGTCGATCTATCTGGTGGGCCAGGCAATGCAATCCCTCGGATTGAAGCCTTGAGGCGCGTTGCGCGGCAATTTCCCCTAGAATAGAAATGTGCGGGAAGCGAATTCATCGATTGATCAGACAGAACACGATCAGGCAGAACGCGAGCAGGCAGAACGCGAGCGGGTGGAAAACGGCATTCGTCCGTCCCTTGCAGCCGCCTCCTCGCGGCGAAGCTCACATGAGCTTCCCGGAAAACGCTACGGCTGGCCGAGTCGGTTGCGGTCGTACTTCTTCATTGATCCGCTGATCTGGCTGTATACCCTGATTCTGGGAATCGCGGCCCTGCCCGGCGGGGTTCGCGACCGCAGCGGACGGCGCTTGCATTGGTTCTCACGGACATGGTCGTGGCTGATCATGAAGACTATCTTTTCGCCGGTGAAAGTTATCGGCCTCGAGCACATCGATACTTCGAAACCGCATGTCTACGCCGCGAACCACGCCTCGGCACTCGATATTCCGGTGCTGTATGTGAACCTGCCCTTTCAGTTCCGGATCGCCTTCAAGAAAGAATTGTTGTCGTATCCGGTCGTCGGCTGGCAGTTGAAGCGTTCGGGACAAATCTGCATTGACCAGCAGAATCCGTCGCGATCGATCGGCAGCATCCGGGCGGCGCTGAAAGGGTTAAAGGAGGGATTGCCTCTGGTGATTTTTCCCGAGGGCGGACGCACTCCCGATGGCGAGATAAAACCGTTCCTGCCCGGAGCGTTCTTTCTCGCGATCAAAGCGCAGGTGGACGTGGTACCGATCGCGCTGGTTGGAACCTATGAGTTGCTGCCAATGGATACGTACCACATCAAGTGCCAGCCGCTGGAGGTGCGTGTAGGCGAGCCCATTCCGACCGCAGGTTTGACTTTGCGGGATATGGATACACTTTCGGCGCGAGTGCAAAAGGCGCTCGAAGACTTGTATTACCGGGCGTGACGAAGTGGCCGCATTTCTCAGGCCGCCTTCGTATTTTCGTCGCACATCTTCTGGTAGTGCTCCCGGCCGCGTTGGTAGCCGCGGACGAAGGCCTCTTCTACGTTCTTTCCGGGATATTTGCTCTGCGCATCTTCCAGCGCGGCATTCATTTCGCCTGAGACCTGATCGAACTCCATGCAGCGCGTCTTGGCATGCAGGGCGGCTTCGAAGCCCATGCGATAGAAGCGCTCGTCGCCGTCAAAGTTCTTGCCGGAAGCTGAATAGTGGGCCTGCTCCGCGCTGCGCAGGCCGATCCACCATTGCTCGCGGGCTGCGTCGACTGATTCGGCGCCTTCCTTTTCGAGAATCGCGCGAACCTGTTTGGCATGGCCTTCGTTTTCCGCAAGAGCGATAACCACGCTTCGGCCTTTGCGCAGCGCGTCTTCGTAGACAAAGATTTCGTCTTCCGGAAGGCCCTGATAGGAATCTTCTTCGACTTTGTCGGCAGCGGCCCCACCAACGGTTGCGCCGGCCGCACCGAGGATCGCCATGCCGAGCAGGCCGAAAGCCGTAATGGCTCCCACACCAGGAACAAGCGCCATTAAAACCGCGCCGCCCGTCACGCCAATGCTGCCGCCAAGCAGAGCGCCCATGGCTTTTGCCATGCCGGGTTGTTCGGTGGCGTCGGTGGCGACGGATTCCATTTCTTTGTCGATCTTATCCGCCGAACCGGGGGTCAGGAATGTGGTTTTCTCCACCGGAAAGCCGATAGTGTGCAGCGCGTTGAGTGCATGCTCCGCATCGGAACGAGACTTAAATACTCCAGCGACTGCTTCCATGGGTTTCCTCGCTGATATGTATGCAACCAAACATCTGAGGTTGCTGGCACTGGCTTCACGGGACAAGCCTTGTCCCAGGCCACGTATTCTGCTACGGCCTCAGCTTTGATGCAAGGCTTTAAGGCCGAGATATGGTAAAAATGCGCCTTTCCTGGATTTCCCCTTGCCGTAACCTTTTGCCTGCCCGGCAGTTTATCCTTTCGTAGGGCAAGACCGCGGAGAACTCGTTGAAGGCTCTGAAGAAAGAAGCGGATGAGCGGCTTCTGATCGAAGCTGCGCAGAAGGATCCCGCCCGCTTTGCCGACCTCTACGAACTCAACTTTGAACGTGTCTACGCCTACATCGGGCGCCGTGTGCACGATCGGCCAGAAACCGAAGATTTGACAGCGGAAGTTTTCCATCAGGCCTTGGCCAACCTGAAGCGATTTGAGTGGCGCGGCATTCCATTTGCGGCATGGCTGTTCCGCATCGCGGCCAACCTGATTTCCGACCGCTGGCAACGCTCGGGTCGCGAAGTGACGGACGAAACGGCGATTGAGATGGCGCAGGTGAGTCCCGCCGAGATTGAAGAAGTGGAGCGAAGGGCCACGATCTTTCGCCTGGTCGAGACCTTGCCGGATGAGCAGCGACGCGTCGTGGTCCTGAGATTTGTGGATCAGAAAAGCATTAAAGAGGTGGCACGTGAGGTAAAGAAGACCGAAGGGGCAGTGAAACAACTACAGTTTCGTGCGCTGACCAGTTTGCGCGCGCGCATGGAGGGTGCACATGCCTAAGCGCTCTCTGAAACCGGGAAATGGCAGTAACGAAGAAAACAAGATCGAGCAACTGAACAATGCTGTCGAGGCAATTCTGGCGCGGGCGAAGAATGACGGGCCCGTCGGCAAGGTCGGAAATGAGATCGAGCCGTTGGCGCGCATCGCGGCGGACTTGCGCAATCTGCCGAGTGCGAGTTTCAAGGCGCGATTGAAATCCGAATTAGCAGGAGCCGAAGTAACAGGAGGAAGAAAACGTATGTCTACCGTAGCCGAACCGGTCGCCGCCGTCCACACGACGGCATCCCCAAGGATCGCATTCCGCGATCCCGCGAAAGCCATCGAGTTCTACAAGCAGGCGTTGGGCGCCACAGAAAAATTTCGCTTCCAGATTGGCGATGAAATCCCACACGCTGAATTGATGATCGGCGATTCGAGCATCGCAGTTACCGGAGAGTGGCCCGAGGGCAACCGCTTCAGCGCGGAAACCCTGGGCAACTCGCCGATCTTGATGGTGATCCGGGTTCCCGACGTGGACGCCTTCGCCGAGCGGGCAGTCGCGGCGGGCATGAAAGTCGTTCGTCCGCTTCAAAACCAGTTCTATGGGCATCGTGACGTCACCCTAGCCGATCCGTTCGGCTATTTGTGGACAGGCGTCTCGGTCATCGAAGAGATGTCAGTCGAGGAAATGCACCGCAGGATGAAGGGGATGACCGAAGGGCCTGAAGGTGGAAAGATACCGGAGAAAGACGAGCGTAAGGTCAGCCCAGTCCGTCGCGGCTTCCGGATGGTCACGCCTTATCTGGTTGCCGAAGACGGACTAGGGCTTTTGGAGTTCACCAAGAACGGCTTGGGGGCGGAAGAATTGATGCGGGCAGTGATGCCAACCGGAGTACACGCGGAAGTCCGTATCGGCGACACAACGCTGATGATGGGCGGTGGCATTGCCGGCAAGAAATTCCCCGGTACATTGCAACCGAATGCACTGCACGTCTACGTGAAAGACGCCGACGAAGTCTGCAAGAAAGCGGTTGCCGCAGGAGCAACGCTGATCGACGCACCGCGCGATCAGGAGTACGGCGAACGCTCCGGCACAGTGAAAGACAAGGCCGGGAATTTCTGGTACATCGCGACGGCCCA
>DATAUY010000136.1:0-8521 GCA_036268025.1 Candidatus Sulfotelmatobacter sp.
GACGGCGACTGGTCTGCTAGCTGTGAAATTGCCAATGCGGACGGAATCGCTGCTGATGCATGCGGAGCCAGAGCTGTCGCGGAAGAAGACGATTGTCGACTAATTCCGGCATCCGGATTATCAGGCGATGTATCCAGCACGCCTTGTTTCGGCTCCTCTGGCGGCACATGGAGTGATGGCAGAGCTGACGCGGTGCTATTCGCGCTTTCAAACAATGATTCGAAAGAAAACGATGGAGGAATCAGCGGCGAGTTCAGCTCGATCATTGACTCAGGGTTAGAGCCGAAATTTAGCGAAGAATTTCGTTCCGGGGCTGCTTGAGCGCTAACCGAACTCGTGGACAGCTCCGGAGCGCTGCGCTGTAAGACGGCCTGTGCTTGGCTGGAAGCGGGACTTGAGGCTGGCGTGAGCAGGTGAGACGACGCAACATCGAATGCATTCCCAACAGGTTCGACCTCAACCGTTCCAGTGCCCGCCAGCGGATTTGATTGCGGCTCCGTACTCTCCCCTGGGCCATCCTCCAATTTGCGGGAAGCGTTCAGTACGCTTACGTTCAACGAGAATGTAGCTGAGGGCTCGGTCACGGCAGAAATTGTGCAGTTCATCGCCGATGGCGTTTGTCCGATGGGAGGAAGTTGAGTTGTGGCGCTCGACGCGGAATTCGCGCGCATTGCACCGTTGACTTCGGGTGCCGGTGGCTCCGAAAGCCCAGATGGGATCGAGATCACGTCAAGATTAGGCGCCGGTGCAGCCAAGGGGACCGGAACCCATAGTGCGGCGAGGACACCTGGCATGGAGGACGTGTTGTTCTTGCTCGCCGGTTTCGACTCTCCTGGCGCGCTTGCTTTGTTGCCAGGTTCTGTCGTGTTCACAATCGCGGTTGCATCTGGCATCGAATCGCCTGCCTGATCATCCGTGGCCGGCATTGTCCCGGCGGTCTGCGCTCCAAGGTATTGCAGAAATGTTCCCGAGTTGCGCGCTGCCGTGTTCGCACCGCTGCCAGACACGGGAACTCCGGGCGATGAAACGATGGTTTCGATGGCGCAGCTCACTGGTTCAATCCGAGTAACATGCGAACTGGATGCATCTCGAACGCCAATGCGAGACAAAGTTGGAAAGCTCGTCAGAAACGAGCAAGCATCGCAGAATCAAGGCACTCGCGATCTTGCTTGAAAACACTGGAAGGAATCTGCGCGCAGCGAAATAGGCAATGAATGCCCACCCGGGCAGCTTCTAACCACGTCGCAGATACGACTGCCGCAATAGAAAGAGATCATCGGCACGGCGCTGTTCGCGCCGCGATGTATTGCGCTTGTATTCCATCAACTGGCGGTCGCGCAGACTTTCAATCGTTTCGCGTTCGCGGCGCGCCTGATGAAACACGCGCTGCTGCTGGTCACGGAGAGTTTGCAGGCGCTTGAGCTCGGTTTCGATACGCTGACGCTGCGCGCGGAGCAGATCCTGGGCCGCGGTCGACAGTCGCAACTCGGCAGACGTGGTTCCCGCAGACAAAGCATCAGCGCAGATATTTTGTTCGCGGCGAATTCTGTCATCGGCAAGTTCGATCAGGCGCCGGACTTTCGCTACCTGCTGGTTCGCGCCGCGCAGGCGCAATTCCTGTTGGCGCTCGATGCTTTGCCGGAGGTGCAAGATCGCTTGCAGCGAAAATTGGAAGGGCATATCAGACCTGCAAGGCCAGGAGTTTGTTCACGCTGTCGTCGAAGGAACTCGCGTCGCGGGGCTTCTGCATCAGAAAGCGGTGCAGTTCAGGGACGAGCGCGAGGGCCTTGTCGAGCGTGGGATCGCTTCCCTTCTGATAAGCGCCGATGCGGATGAGATCTTCCGAAGCGCTATAGGCGGCGAAGAGGCGGCGCAGTTCCTGCGCTTTCTGGAGATGAGGAGCCGAGGTCACCGCCGGCATGAGACGGCTGACGCTTTCGAGAACGGCGATCGGAGGATAGTGTCCGCGGACAGCGAGTTTACGATCCAGCATGATATGGCCATCCAGCAGGGCGCGCGCGCCATCAACCAGAGGGTCCTGCTCGTCGTCACCTTCCATCAGGACAGTGTAGAAGGCGGTGATGCTGCCATGGGCGAACTTGCCCGCGCGTTCAATGAGCCGCGCGAGCATCGCGAAACAGGATGGCGTGTAGCCCTTGGCAGTCGGCGGCTCGCCGGCGGCAAGGCCAATTTCGCGTTGCGCCATGGCCAGACGCGTGATCGAATCAACCACGAGAAGAACGTGTTTGCCGCGTTTGCAGAAGTATTCGGCAACAGCGGTAGCAGCCAGCGCGGCGCGAATGCGCAGCAAAGGAGATTGATCGGAGGTTGAGACGACTGTGACTGTGCGTTTGCGGCCTTGTTCTCCGAGGGAATGTTCGAGAAATTCGCGGACTTCCCGTCCGCGCTCGCCGACCAGGCCAAGCACCGTGAGATCGGCTCCGGTGTTGCGCGCCATCATGCCGATGAGCGTGCTCTTGCCCACGCCGCTGCCTCCGAAAATACCGAGGCGCTGGCCCCGTCCGCAGGTGAGGAAGCCATCAATCGCGCGGATGCCGCATCCGACGGGCTCGTTGATCGGAACGCGCTCGAGCGGGAGCGGTGCGGCGCTGTCGAGCGCCTGGTATTCGCGCGCAGTGTAGGGGCCGAGAGAATCAATGGGCTGTCCGGAGCCGTCAATGACGCGTCCCAGCAATTGTCCCCCGACGCGCAACGCCGGCCGTTCTCCCCAGGTCACGACGCGGTCCCCGTGACGAACCCCTTGTGGCGCGTCGAGCGGCATCACAAGAACGGTCGGCCCGCGGAATCCGACGACTTCTCCCGGCAGAACGCGGGAATGCGAGTCGTGAATGTGGCAGACTTCACCGACGGAACAGAATGGACCTTCTGATTCGACAAGCGGCCCGACAACTTGCGTGACGCGGCCCTGCCAGCGCAATCCGGAGCAGGCTTCGAGGCGGGCGAGGTAAGGAGAAAGAAGTGAAGCCGCGCTCATGAGACACGCCCTTGATGCGCCGTCGGACGAGCGGCCATCAGGTCCATTAATCCCTGTTCGATTTCTTTGAGTTGCAGCTCGACTCCGATCTCGGTGGTGCCCATCGAGGTTTCAAGCGCGCAATGACCAGAGGGCTGTGCCGCATCTTCGATGATGTTCGGCCGATCGGACGGCTTCAGTTGTGCGGTGAGAAATTTCTGCCACTCGGGAGCGATCTGCGGATTCAACCGCAATACAACAGCGGTTGCGCCCGCAATTTTTTCAAGCGCCACGCGGACGATGCCGGCTAGCAGCAAAGGATCAACCTGGGCCTCGCGGTGCAGAATCTTGCGCGCGATGGCAAGCGAGAGATGGACAACTTCTGCTTCCACTTTCTGAAAGTAAGCGCTGCGGTCATTGGCAAACTGTGAAAGCGCTTCGACGATTACACGGCGCTCCTCTGACAACCGGTCCTCAAATGTCTTGCAAAACTCGGCGATCCCCTGCTGCCGGCCCTGTTCCCGGATCTGCGCTTCGCGCGTAGCGGCTTCCCTGGCGCCTTGATCGACCGCAGGCTCGGAGGGGCCTGACACTCGCCCAGAGATGTCGGGGAAAGCTTCAGCTGCGATGGCATGATAGGGAAAAGGCTGAGGATCGGGCAGCAGGTCGGCTTTCAACGCCGGGCGCGTTGGTGCGCGGCTAGGTGACGAACTCATCTTCGGTCTCCGGGCTGAGAGTCAATTTGCCGTCGGCTTCGAGCTTGCGCGCAACCGCAACGGCTTCAAGTTGGGCCTTGTGCACGTCTTTCGACTTCACCGGGCCGAGAACTTCGATGTCTTCCTTCAACATTTCGACCGCGCGCGACGACATGGATTTGAAGACATAGTTCTTCAACTCTTCCGAGGCGCCGCGCAGGGCCGTGGCGAGCGTCTTTTTGTCCATCTGTCCGAGCAGTTCCCGGACGCCGGCTTCAGGCACCGTCAACAGGTCTTCGAACGTGAACATCAGATTGCGGATCGAGAGGGCCAGTTTGGGATCTTCTTTTTCAATGCCCTCGAGGATGGTTTTCGCGGTATTGATCTCAAGCCGGTTCATCACATCGGCGACGCCGCGCAGCCCGGCATACGCGCGGCGGCTTTGTTCTCCCAGGGCTTCGAGCCGTTTGTGCAGGACAAGAGAGACGCGCTGCGCCATCTCGGGAGAAAACTGCCGCAGCTGCGCCAGCCGCTTGATGGCCTCGGCCCGCAACTCTTCCGGCAGGCGCATCAGCAGCGTGGAGGCCTGCTTAGCTTCGAGATGGGCCAGGATCAGCGCGATGGTCTGCGGATGTTCTCCTTCAATGAACTTCGCCAGTTGCTGCGGGTCGGCCTTGCGCAGGGAATCCAGTTTCGTAGCGCTCATCTCAGCTGTGAGCGAAACCTGGTGGAGCAGTTCCTTGGCGCCCTCTTCGCCATAAACTTTGATCAACAGTTTGTTGGCATAATCTTTTCCGCCTCTCGCCAGGCTGTCCCCACCCGTGATGAGGCGCTCGAATTCTTCAAGGACGGAAAGCACCGTTTCGCCGTCCACCGAGGGCAGCCCTGCGATCTCTTGCGTCAGAAGTTCTATATCCGCGGAGGGAAGGCGGCGGTAGATCTGGGTTGCGGCTTCTTCTCCCAAGATCACGAGCAGAATCGCAGCTTTGCGCACGCCGGGATTACTTGCGGTCTGCGTCACCGCTGGTCCTCCTGCTGTACCCATCCCTGCACCAGGCGGCTTGCGGACTCAGGCTCCGCTTTTACCCTCTCCGTCAGAACCTGTTTGAGTTTCCGGGCGCGGCCTTCTGGCGATGCCAGCTGCAAACCATCCGGGCCACCGGCAGTTTGAGGCGTCAATCGGGCGGCGACTTTGCCGGGCAATTCGCGGAACGCCGCAAGCGCCTGCTTCTTCACCGGGCGCAGGACAAGCCAGTAGACAACCAGAAAAAGCGCGCCGAGGCCGAGGTAACGCACTGTCCAGGCCCAGGGTTGGATCACGCGCAGGATGCGCTCGCTCTTCGTCGGAGCAGCAACAATCTCGGACGGCCTCTCCTGAAATGAGAGATTTTCGACAGCCAGCACATCTCCTCGTTGCGCTTCGAAGCCGATGGCCGCCTGCGCGAGCTGCTCGATTTGCTTCATCTCCTCGGCAGTGCGCTTGCGCCGAACGGTGGTGCGCTTTCCAGCCTGTTCGCTGACTTCTACAGCGTCGTCCACCAGCACAGCGGCGGCGATGCGGCGCACGCGTCCCGGCGGTTCGACGCTGTGGTGAAGAATTTTGCTGATGGCGTAGGTGGTCGCATCGGAGCGCGACGTGGATTGCTCGGCGGCGGCCGCCGTAGATGGAGATGGGGTGGACGAAGGCACATTGCTCGCCGTGCCAGGAACGCCGACCGGAGCTGCGCCGGTGGAGCTTTCCTCGGAATGTTCCTGAGTGAGCGTCGCGGGAGTCTTGGGATCGTAGGTTTCCTGAGTGTCCTCGCTGGTGCCGAGGTCGTACTCGACATGCACGCTGGCGCGGACATGGTCTGCGCCGACGACCGGTTCGAGCGTCTGCACGAGGGTCTTGGCGAGTTCTTCGTCGTCCCCGAAGCCGCGTCCATTGGCGGCATCGCGGTTGTGCAGCAGCGGCGTGTTGGTGTCGGCGTCTACCACAGTCACGTTTTCGGGCTTCAAACGGTCCACAGCGCTGGCCACGAGTTGCGGAATCGCCTGCTGCGCCTGCTCGGAAAGATGGCCGCTGCGGGTCTTAAGAATGACTGCCGCTTTGGCATCGTGCTCCTGCCCGGTAAAGAGGGATTCCTGCGGCATAACCAAATGCACGCGCACGGCTTGCACTTCGCTCAGAGTGGAAAGAGTTCGCTCCAGTTCGCACTCGAGAGCGCGCTGGTAATTTACTTTCTCGGTGAAATCGGAGCCAGCCCAGTTGGGAGTATCAAAGATTTCGAAGCCGAGGCGGGCGCTGCGCGGCAGGCCGCCGGCCGCGGTTTCCAGGCGGGCGGCATCGAGCTTGTCTTCGGCAACAAGAAGCGTGCCGCCGTCGGGAGAAATCTGGTGCGGGATGTTCTTGCTTTGAAGGTGGCTGGCGAGGTCCTGCGCTTCTTCCGGACGCAACCCGGAATACAACGTGACATACTTCGGCTGCCCCAGCAGCGCCACAGATCCCCAAAGGATCGCGGCGACGGCTAGGGCGCCGCCCGCCAGCAACAGACGCTGGTTGAGCGTCAGCCCCTGAAAAAATTGCTTCAGGCGTTCTAAAACGTCGGTGGCGGATTGCGGAGTATCGGCCATGTTATGTCAGGGGGCGGGGCGCGACTGGGGCGGTCCGATGGACGTCCTCAGAATTGCATGCGCGAGATCTCCTCGTAGGCGGAGACGATTTTATTTCTCACCTGCATCATTAATTGGAATGTGAGGTCGGCCTTTTCGACCGCGATAAGGGCGGTGTGCACGTCCGACCCGTTGCCTTCGAGCACGCCACTCACCTTGGCTTCTGCCTGGGTTCCAAGCTGCTGGATGTCGTCCACTGCGCTGCTCAGGAGCTCACGGAAATCCGGCTGCGACGAAGCGGAAGTGTCCGGCGCGGATATGCCGGCATCCGCCGGAAGGATGCGCAGGGACGAGGATGGGATCGCGCCGTTCATCGTGTGTAGTCAGAAAATTCGGAAGTCAGCTTAAGATCTGCAGCGATTGCTGAAGCATGTTCTTCGCCGCCTGCACCGCCGAGGCGTTCAGCTGATAGGCGCGTACGGCGCCGAGCAGGTCGGTCATTTCCATCACCGGATTTACGTTCGGGTAAGTAACGTATCCGCTGGCATCCGCGTCGGGATGACCGGGCTGATAGCGCCGCGGCAACGGCGAGGAGTCGGTAACGACGCGGTCGACGCGCACGCCTTCTTCCTGCTCCGAATGAAGGCGGGCCAGCATGAGTGGAAAGTGTGGCGTCGGACGTCCACGAAACACCACGAGTTGCCGGCGATACGCGCCGCCTTGTGGCGTGCGCGTAGTCTCGGCATTGGCCATGTTGGCGGAGACGACTTCCGCGCGCCAGCGTTCCGCCGCCATCGCCGATCCACTGACTTCCAGCATGCCAAACAGGTTCATGAGCTTGTGCCTCCGGAGTTGATCGCCATCGAGATCAGGTGGAACTGTTCTTTCAACAGTTGCACGCCCAGGTTGAACTTCATCTGCGTCTCGGCCAGCAGCAGGCTTTCCCGCTCGACGCTGACGTCGTTGCCGTCAGGTCGCTCGATGAGGCCGCGCACCGGGCGCGCGACTGGATAAAAAGCCGCTTCGCCCGGTCCCTCGCTGCCAAAAGCTGAATCTTTCGTCGCCGCGCGACGCAACTCGGCGCGAAAATCGAGATCGCGGGTGCGGTAGCCCGGTGTATCGATGTTCGCGAGGTTGCTGGTAACCAGCTTGTAGCGGGCCACGTTTACATCGAGGAAGCGGCCGAGCGCCTCGCTCATCGAAGTGCCGATCATTGAACTGCCCATCGTGCCGCTCAATCCGGAACTATTCATGGGCATAGCTGCTCCAGCTGGGAAGGCCATAGCTGCGGACTTTGTTGCGCACTGTGCGCAGGCTGACGCCCAGCATCTCAGCTGCGCGCGAACGGTTGCCGCCGGTGGCCTCCAGAGTCATTTCAACCAGCTTGCGCTCCATCTCCCCTAAAGAAACACCGGGGTGAAGAGAGGCGCGATCTGCCAGAGGCGAGCTTTGGAGCGTTGTCCAGTCGCAAGCGTCGAGCGCGGCGGGGCCGATCTCTGGGTCCGTAGCAAGCGCCATGGCACGGCGGATGCAGTTTGCCAGTTCGCGCACGTTGCCGGGCCAGGAGTGTTTTTCCAGTTGATCGAGGAACGCATCCGTGAGCCGGAAAGACTTTCTCGGCGGAGCGTACAGGCGGACAAAGTGTTCGGCTAACTCACGGACATCTCCGGCGCGTTCGCGCAGAGGAGGCAGGCCCAGAGGGATGACATTCAACCGGTAATAAAGATCGGCGCGGAATTTTCCTTCGCGCACCATCTGCCCCAGCGCGCGGTTGGTGGTCGCTACTACGCGCAGGTCCACGCGGACGCTGCGCGTGTCTCCGAGACGGTCGAATTCCCGTTCCTGGAGGGCGCGCAACAGTTTTGGCTGCAAAGCAAGCGGCATCTCGCCGACTTCGTCGAGCAGCAGCGTGCCGCCATGCGCCAGCTCGAATTTTCCCGGCTTCATATTGCCTGCACCGGTGAAAGCGCCCTTGGCATGGCCGAACAATTCGCTTTCCAGGAGCGTTTCAGGAAATGCCGCGCAGTTGAGTGCGACAAAAGGACGCTGACTGCGCGGGCTCAGGCGGTGGACCAGGCGGGCAATGAGTTCTTTGCCGGTTCCGCTCTCGGCCTCGATCAGGATGTCGGCGTCGCTGGCCGCGGCCTGGCGCGCCCGCTCAATCGCCTTCAACCAAACCGGGGAATGCCCGGCGATTTCTTTCGCGCCCTGCTGTTGGGTCTGCGCTTGCAACAGAATCCGTTCCGCCGACTGTTCCAGC
>DATAUY010000137.1:0-6537 GCA_036268025.1 Candidatus Sulfotelmatobacter sp.
CCATGTAGGGACAGCCGCCCCCGACTGTCCAAGCGGAGCGAAGCTCCGCTGCGGCCGGCACGTGCCCGGATACATCGGCTCGTCGTCACTTTCATTGGGCGCGCCAGCAGCCAGCGCAACATCTTTCCGTGAGCAGGTGCACGGATAAATCCATCCGGCATCGCGCAGCTCTTGCCACGCCGCAAGGTAGTGTTCGCGACGCTCGCTCTGCGTGTAAGGACCAAACGGCCCGCCGCAGTCCGGGCCCTCCTTCCACGCGATACCCAGCCAGCGCAGGTCTTCGATCATGGCGGTGACGAATTCAGGCCGGCAACGGTGCGGGTCGAGATCTTCATTGCGGAGAATCAACGTGCCGCCGTGTTCGCGGGCGCGCTGGGCGGCAATCCAGAATGTACGGGCATGACCGAGGTGAAGCAAGCCGGTGGGCGAGGGCGCGAGGCGACTGCGATAGCGTTCTGGATCTGATGCGTCCACGAAATGTTAATGCACTGCGGTGCGCGGCGCCGCCACGACGGCAGTTTTCGCTGGAGTGATTTGCAGCATCGATTTCCCGGCAATGTGAACGAAGCTCAATTCTCGGGCGGAGAGCAGAGCATTCACGGCATCTTTCACTTTAGATCGGGCAACAAAGTTTCCAAGGAAGGCTTCGAGTTCGGACTCGTCTGCTGCGATCACGCAATCGAGATATTTCGAGATCAGTGCCGAGAGCGCTTCCGGAACCGACAGCCCGACGCCCTCTTTCACCGGCTCGGGGGCCCATCGGTACAGCAGGTCCCAGACCGATCCCTCGTCCGCTTTGTAGTCGACACGCGTGATGCGGAGTTTCGACCACAGCTCGCCGAGGGCCTTATCGAGGGCGGGGGTGGAGATGCTGCCGCCGACGGTCTCCTGCATGGTGCGTTTTGAAAGCGGGCCGTTGCGTTCGATGAGGGAATAGACGTCTGCGGCAAGGGCAGAATACGCCGAGCGCGATCCCGCCTTCGGCGCCAGCCTGGGATTGCGCTCCCCATTCAGCGCGTAGAAGTAGGGAAAAACCGAAGCGGCAATCAGAAATCCGTTGTTTTCATCGAATGGGTTCGCCTCGAACGCCGCCCGCTCGCGCAACAGGCGCACCATAAGGTCCGTCGCTTCGCCCCCGCGGGGAAATTTGAAGGCATGTCGCCATTCGGGCAGCCCGTCGTCAGAACCAGCAAACGCACCGATGAATGTCGGCAACAGCATCGGCGGCCTTTGCGGATACATCAGGCAGAAGCCAACGTCTTCCAGGAAGGCGCGCGCCTCCTCGATGGTGCGGATGGGTTTGCCATCGAGCCGCCATCTTTCCCGGCGAAGCTGCTGAAGTTCGAGATCGGTCATGTGTAGCTGCGAGCTACGAGCTTCGAGACGCGAGTGGAAACCAAGAGCTCATAGCTCGAGGCTCACAGCTAGATTCTCTTGAACGCTTTCTGGATGTCCTTCACAGAATACCGCAATACTACCGGCCTGCCGTGAGGGCAGGACATCGGGTGGTCGGTTTTGGCTAATTCTGCCAGCAGCCACTCCATTTTGTTTTGCTCCAGCTGCATGTTGACTTTGATAGCGGCATGGCACGCGATGGAGGCGGCAATGCGGCTGCGGATCTTTTCCAGATTCAGCGATTGCTCTTCGCTGGAGATCTGGTCGAGGATTTCATGCAGCATGTGCTCGACCGCGGAGGCTTCGACCCCGGCGGGAGCGACTTTCACGGCTACACTGCGCGCGCCGAAGGGTTCGGCCTCGAATCCGTTATGGGCGAGTTCGTCGGAAATTTCGGCGAAGACGGCCTGCTGCGCGGGAGATAGCTCCAGCACGATGGGCATGAGCAGACGCTGGCTTTCGACATGTTGCGCCGCGCGCTGCTTGAGCACGCGCTCGAAGAGCACGCGCTCGTGGGCGACGTGCTGGTCGACAATCCAGAGGCCGTCTTCGTTGACCGCGAGGATGAACGAGTTGCGAATCTGTCCCAGCGGCTTGAGCGATATAAGCGACGAGAGAGTCGGCTCTTCTTCGCTGACATCGAGCGCTGGGGCACAGCTGTGATCCCGAATGACGTCGGTCGGCTGAGGCGCGAAAGTTGCCGCGAGGGCCGCGCTTTCGAGTCCGCGAGCGACGGGAATCGCCGCGTTGGCTTCGACGGCGATGCCGCCTTCGAATGGGAAACGGGCGGAGATTGGCGGGGCAAGGTGAGGATGTAACGCGAATGCTAAAGAGCCGGTGCCGGCTTCCGGCTTCAGTTGCGCGGCTTCCGGAAGCCGACCGCCGGAAGCCGGGAGCCCATCCGTTGGTTCCCACGCATGCGAACCCGGTGTAAGCGCCTGGCTGGCAGTCGCGTGGGCGCGAATCTCGGTAACGAATTGCGGCACCGGGCGCGCCTTCATCAGCGCAGCGCGGACAGTGTCGCGCACGAAATCGTGCATCGCGGTCTGCTGCCGAAAACGCACTTCCGTCTTCGAGGGATGAACATTCACGTCCACCTCGGCGGAGGGCAGTTCGAGAAACAGCAGCACAACGGGATAGACCGCCGGAGGAATGATGTTGCGGTAGGCCTCGGTGAGCGCGTGCTGCACGAGGCGGTCGCGGATGAGGCGTCCGTTGACGAAGACGAAGATCGAGTTGCGGTTCAGCTTCTGGATTTCGGGCTTCGAAACGAAGCCGTGGACACGCATCTCGCCGGGATCTTTCGGCGGCAATGGCTCGCCGTCTTCGTCGACTTCCTTGCGCCGCCACGGCGGAGGCTGCGGCAGGCCAACGTGGTCGAGCGCCTGGCGCGCGGCTAGTGGAATAAGTTGATCGAGCGTTTCTTTGCCGAAGACCTGATAGACGCGCTCGCTGTGTCCGCCGACGGGAGGCGCGACCAGCATGGCATTCGTTGCGGAATGAAGCTCGAAATGCTTGTCAGGATGCGCCAGCGCGTAGTGCGTGACCAGCGAAGCGATATGTGAAAGTTCGGTCGATTCGGACTTCAGAAATTTCTTGCGCGCCGGAACGTTGAAGAAAAGATCGCGCACGGTGATGGAAGTGCCCAATGGAAGTCCGGCTTCTTCGACGCGGGCGATTTTCCCTCCGTTGATTTCGACAACCGTGCCGGATTCTTCCTCGGCGGCACGGGTTTCGAGGCGAAGACGAGAGACGGAGGCAATCGAGGGCAGCGCCTCGCCGCGGAAGCCGAGCGTCGCGATGCACAGCAGATCTTCGGTATTTTTGATCTTGGAAGTGGCATGGCGCTCGAAGGCGAGCATGGCGTCATCGCGGACCATGCCGCAGCCGTTGTCGGTGATCTGAATGAGCTTTTTGCCGCCCGCCTCGATGCTGAGCTTGATGCGCGTTGCCCCGGCGTCGAGCGAGTTTTCGAGCATCTCCTTGACGACAGAGGCCGGGCGCTCGACGACCTCACCAGCAGCGATCTGGTTGGCGACGGTCTCGGAAAGAACGTGGATACGGCCCATGAAGGCAGGTCTCGGGTCTCAGGTCTCAGGTCTCGGGTCTTAGATCTCAGTTACCGGGAGCCGTCGTCAGTTTCGCAGATAGGATGGGAAAAGCAAAGACAGTGGATTCGTGCTCGGCAGCACGAATGGCGGAAACATAAAGCTACTTTAGTCGCCCTCGACTTACATCGCGGGCTGAAGTGTGTGTATCGGTAGGAAGTTGCGAAGGTTCATCTACCGGGTGAAGCAGTAGCGGTTGACTCGGATGAGATAAGTTGAAGGGGAACACTTGGCCCTTGCCGCAAAAAAAGGGCACAAGCACGAGCCGTTCCTGGAGGCTTGAGGCTGCTCAAAGGCGAGGAGAAGCGGTAGGCAGGACGAGCAAATAGAAGAAGACAGACTGATGCGAAATTCCTACGCGTGGGATTCCGCGTCGCTCGAAGGTCTGTCGCCCAAAAAGAAAGGCGCTCCCCCAAGGGAGCGCTCTTTTGGTCTTGGAACTGCTTATTGCACGATCAGTTGGAACGTCGCAGAGTTGCTGGCTCCTCCTGAGATACCAGTTACCGTGATGTTGTAGGTGCCTTTTGGCGTGCCGTTACTGCCGCCCGTGCCGCTTCCGGAGTTGCCGCCGCAAGAGGCCATCCAGAGCGTCGAAGCGCCGAGCAGGGCGATCAGTCCGACAATCCGCATGGCGGTCATCGAGCGCTTACGCGAGCCAGCGATGAAGACGAACCCAAACAGCCCGGGCAACAGCGCAGCGTAGAGAATTCGCGATCCGCGATCGAGCGGGCGCTCGAGCTTCGCGGTCGGCAAACTCGTCGTGAGCTGGAAACTGACATCCTGGGACGCGTTGATGTTGTTCGGTGTGGTGCAGGTCGAAGCCGGAACCTGGTCGGTGCAAGTGAAGCTGATCGTGCCGCTGAATCCGGTAGCCAAAGTGACGGTTATCGTAGCAGCTACGTTGGAACCCTCCGCCACCTGGAAAGTGGCAGCGTCGGCAGCCAGCGTGAACGGCGCCGTCGTCGTCAGTGCGATCGATGCCGCCTGATGGCTGACCGTGCTCAACGTTCCTGTGCTGGCGGCAATAACGACGTTTGCCGGGGTGGTCGTGTTCGTGCCGCCCCCCTGAATCGTCGCCACCGTCGTTGTGCCGGCAGGAGGCGTGACGGTTGCCGGGTTAAACGAGCAACTCGCACCGGCTGGTAATCCCGAGCAGGCAAAGCTGACGGAACCCGTAAAACCGTTAATAGGCGTGACCGTAATTGGAGCGGTCGTCCCAGTCTGGCCGTCGAAAACACTCAGGCTGGTCGTTGGGGTACTGGCGCTGAAATCCGGCGGATTCTTGAGAGCGACGGCGAAATTGTTGACGTCCATTGAGCCCAGGCCAGTCGCAAGGTCGAATCCTGCGCTCGCGCTGTAGCCGATTACTCCAGTGGACGGACACAGCAGGCTGGCTAGTTGACCTGCGGGCGTATTGACCTCGCAGTATACCTTGATGTCGCCGCTGGTGACGTCGTGGAATGCTGCCGGCGCAGTGGCGGCGAGCTGATAGAGTGATGGATTGATATTTCCTAGCCCCGTGCCGCTCGTGTACTGGTTCAGCAACGCCACGATGCCTGCAAATACAGGCGCGGAAGCGGACGTTCCGCCGATGATGGAAAGGTTCGTATCAACCGCAGCGGTGATTCCGCCTGCGCAGCTGCTGCTGGTGCTGTTGACGCCGAGTTCCGATAGCGGCGTACAAAAGACATAGCCTGGGAAGTTCGGCGAGGCAAGGAAGGAAACATCAGGAGATAGCCGCGTGGTCTGACCAGCCACAGTGACCGTCTGCCAGGACGGTTTGGGAAATCCGGAGACGCACTCCGACATGTCCCCATTTTCAGTAGCGCAATTGCTCGCACCGCCGCCGGTCGCAGAGAGCCCGATATCGGTCTGAGCCGTAGCTTCGCTGGTGATGGAAACCCAACCAGGCTGGGCGGTGGTCCCACCCTGTGTGCAGAACTTATTGCCCGAGTTCTGCTGACAATACTGCGAGAACTCGAGGTCGTCGTTCCAGGCTTGCTCAGGAACGTAAGAGAGCGCTGTGCCGCCGTTTGAGCCGTTCGATGTACCCCAATAGGTGGGATTGTTCCAATCCGCAAGCGGCGTTGCCGTTCCACCGACGCCAGTCACTTCTGGACTGCTTGCCGGATAGCTCACGGCCAACCCCTGAGTCGCCAGATTCGTATCCGTAACGGTTGCAAAGAAGTCGCATTCAGCCGCGCCGCTGTCTCCGCTGGAATTGACGAAGGTGATTCCCTGAGCATTGGCTTTTTGCAGTTCGGCCTCATTGGAAAGAGCGTGTCCCGAGCCGGTTGCGGAAAAGATGAAGTTGTCGAAAAACTCGCACTGGCCGTAGCTGAGGCTGATGACCGGAGCAAGATTGTTGTCGATCGCATCGTAGAAGGAGTCAAAAGTGTCGGTCGAGTTTACATAGATAATCTCGGCTCCGCGAGCCACTGCGCCAGACCATTCGAGGTCCAGATCAGCCTCGCTGATATCCCCTTGAGTAGAAGCACCCGGATCGCTGCCGTACAGCTTGTAGACAAAATGAGGATCGTTGCACGCAGTGATCAGACCGGTTGCGCCGGTCGTGCAGGTAATCGAGGAAAGTCCGAAGCCGGTGCGAAAGTCGTTGATATCCGCCAGATAGACATCAGTTTGGCCCATGACGGCGATCTTTTGACCGGTCCCGTCAATTCCCGCGGTGTATAGAGCATTGATGTCATAGATTGTTCCGATGTCGCCAGGAGCGACGAAGTCTTCCGCGTACTTCGTGCTGTACCAGAAGGGGCGCGGGCGCTGCTTATTCATCGGATGGGGATGGAAGTCATGCAATCCGCGGAATCCTGTCGCGACACCCACCAGTCCAGCCGGAATTCTGGGTGCAGTCGAGTTCGCGTAGTGCATCTGGCCATTGACGTTGTAGCGGTGGATCTCCGTAGCGAAAGCCGTTTCGACCTGCGAGGCATTTCCGGTGAACGAGACCCAGTTACGGCCGCGGGCGGGATGGACGTTGGTGAACCCCTCGCCCTGGAGCCAAGCGACGATCTGC
>DATAUY010000138.1:0-5957 GCA_036268025.1 Candidatus Sulfotelmatobacter sp.
AAATACGCTCGCCAAGGCTTACCGAAGCGAGTCTTCCAACCAGCAGTTCGTCGGCAACACGCTTCAAGTCGGCGGGGGCCGAAGGCATGAGGGAAAATTGCATCAACTCGAACGTGTAGAACTCGCGGATCGTCCGCAGTGTGATGCGTCGCGCAGTACGCGAGTGCGCTGCCAGCGCTAAGCGCACTTTGCGGGATTTCATCACTGATGCATTCTGAGAGATTTTCTCGATGGCTTCCGCGGAAAGGGCGCGGTTCTTGAGCTGCGCGAGGGCGAGGTCCTCGGTGAGAGCGGCCAAAGATGCGGCTTCAATCGAAGCGCTTCGCTGGCTCTCGATAGAATCGCCGGATTGAGTTTGCTCCTGCATTCATCGGGGAAAACTGGTTAATAACGTCGGAACGGTCGTCGCTCCTCGGGCGGGCTACATCCTCGTGTCTGCTCTTCTGGCTATGCGCAAGGCGCCTTCAACCGGCTCGATGATCTGCTCATGAATTACAACGCGCAAACCGAGACGCTGAAGTTCATTGTAGAAAGCCTGCCGTACGGCTTCCGCATGACGAAAGACGCCGCCGGTGGTGGCCACTGGAATAACATCAGGGCTATCGAGCGCAAATAACCTGCGAACCACGATTTCTGCAGTCCGCGCCAATTCTCTTCCTGCATCTGCCAGGACCCGGCAGGCCAGCTCGTCGTTGCTGGCGATCACGGCATGGGACAGCGCAGAGAAATCAGGCGGAGGGATTGCGTTCGCGGCGCGCGCCAGGTCGATAACGGAACTCACTCCCCAAACCTTGAACAACTGTCCCAGAAGTTCGCCGTGGCGTTCGTCGCCTTGATCGCTAGCTCGCAGAAGCGCGGCGACGGTCTCGCGCCCGATCCAGTGAGCCGACCCTTCGTCACCGATTGCAAATCCCCAGCCGCCGGCACGAATCGTTCTTCCCTGCTGGTCACGCCCGTATGCAATCGATCCAGTGCCGGCAATGACGATTACGCCAGGACCATCACCGAAGGCGGCTTCCAGCGCAGTTTCCATGTCACCGACCACCTCCACCGGGGTCGGAATAATCTCCGATACAATGCCGCGCACGATCGCGGCTAGCTCCGGTCTCGCTGCGCCCGATCCGCCGATACACGTGCGAACGATTTGATCGGGAGTGATTCCGGCGAAGCCGCAAGCTTGCCTCACACATTGGTGCAGAGACTCGCGTGACTTCTGCTCTCCAACGCGAACGATGTTGCTTGGGCCTGCCGTCGCGGTCGCCAGAACAACGCGCTCGTCGCCGACCGCGCACTTGGTCTTCGTGCCGCCGCCGTCAATGCCAAGATAGTAGGGCACGGGTTAGTTCTAACACAGGCCAGTTGCCGGCTAGCGGTTGCAGTTGCCAGTCTTGGCTCCCAGTGATCGACACGACCAAGAACGTTGGGGACTAAAGAGTCTCACTCGCGCGGATGAGCGATTGCTTCGATAATGAATCGTGATGACTGCAAAACTGGAATTTCAGGAACTTTCCAATAGCGGCGACACGCGCGGCTTCAGTTTCACCGCGCCCACTGAAGCGCTCGCCTTTGTCGGGCGCATGTCCGACGTACATCTCGCATCCACTAAACCGGGATCTATCCGTGGAAACCACTACCATCTGCGCCGCCGTGAGGCCATCGTCGTGCTGCCGGGGGCGAAGTGGTCTCTGCACTGGGATGAAGGCGACGGATCACAACCGGAGCATCGCCAGTTCGACGGTAGTGTTGCCGTGCTGGTACTCGTTTCGCCCGGAGCCTCGCACGCCGTGCGGAACGATGGCGAGGATGAATTGTGGCTGGCTGCGATTTCGTCAGAAAGTTATGATCCGGCGGAAAGCGTGACGCGCAAAGTCGTATAGAAAACCAGGGCGTTTTCGTTCCGGGGCGAGCGGAGGAATTTCGTTCGTCGTTCCACATCCTCGCATGGGCCTGAACAAAGTCGATTTCGCGATCATCGCGCTCTACCTGGCGGGCATCACATTGTTCGGCCTCCGCTTCCGCAAGAAGCAGCGTTCGTTACGCGATTATTTTCTGGCGGGGCGCGACATTCCGTGGTGGGCCATCGCGCTTTCGATCGTCGCGGCCGAAACCAGCACCCTCACTATCATCAGCATTCCGGGGCTCGCCTATGACACGAATCTCGCTTTTCTTCAAGTTGTGTTCGGCTATGTCGCAGGACGAATTGTCATCAGCTTTGTTCTGCTACCACACTATTTCAAGGGCGATCTCTACACGGCTTATGAACTGATCGAGCGCCGCTTCGGGCGCGGCTTGCGATCTCTCACTGCCGGACTTTTTCTTCTCACACGCGCAGCAGCAGAAGGCGTGCGCGTCTATGCGGTTTCGATTGTCGTGTCCATCGCGCTCGGCACAGGCGAGGTCGCATCAATCGCGATCATCACTGCTCTGACATTGATCTATACGTTCGAAGGCGGACTCGCCGCCGTGATCTGGACGGACGTAGTTCAAACATTTATTTACGTCGGCGGAACGCTCGTGGGCCTGGTCACGATTCTTCATCTGGTTCCCGGAGGATGGGCCGCCATCTCTTCCGCCGCCGCAAGCGCGGGCAAATTCCAGGTCTTCGATTTCCGGCCGGATTTCTGGCTTCCTTATACGTTCTGGGCGGGCCTGATCGGCGGGACGTTTCTCACCACTGCCAGTCATGGCACCGATCAACTGATCGTGCAGCGCCTGCTGGCGGCGCGGGGCCAGAAACAATCGGTCACCGCGCTGCTTTCGAGCGGTATCGCGATCCTGTTTCAGTTCGGACTGTTTTTGATCGTCGGAGTACTGCTCTGGGCCTACTACCGTGTGCCATCAACTACCTTTGGAAGAGCCGATCGAATCTATCCCACATTCATCGTCACCCATATGCCGCACGGGATTTCCGGTCTGCTGATCGCGGCAATTCTCGCCGCAGCGATGTCGAATTTGAGCGCGGCCCTGAACTCGCTCTCCTCCAGCGCGATCATGGATTTCTACGCCCAACTGCGTCCGCAGGCCGACGAGCAAAAGAAAATGCGTCTTTCGCGAGTGGCCACGCTGATTTGGGCCCTGGTTCTCTTCGGGCTGGCGATTATTGCCCTTCACAAAGTCGGCAGGGTCGTGGAAGTCGGGTTGCAAATCGCATCTGTCGCCTACGGAGCATTGCTCGGCGCTTTCCTGCTCGGCACCCTTACCCGCCGCGCGAACCAAACCGGGGCGATGATCGGCATGGCGTGCGGCTTCGCGATCGAACTCTATCTTTGGCTCGGAACCCGCGTCCCGTGGACGTGGTGGGTCACGGTCGGGACCTGCGTGACATTTGCAATCGGCTGGACAAGCAGCCGGTTTGTTTCTTCCAATACCCGCGTTCCGTCTCGCTAAGATTAGCGACAACGAAGATTTCAAAATCCTGTTCTGCGACCTGAGCGCCTTACACGGCGTTCTCAGCGGTTAAAGCCTTTCGTTTCATTCTGGGAACAACCGTGCTTTTATTTCGACCAGCGAGCCCAATGCTCAGACAGTCCGCTGTCCGGTGACCCCGGGCGATGAAATATGTTCCAGCGAAATCTTACGAATCGCTGAGGAGTGGGCAGAGATCGCAGAAAACGGATTTTTGTTGAACGACGTGGCGCTCTCGGCGATCTCAGCGTTTCTTGCCTCTGCGCTCTCTGCGGTTCCTTTGCTTTGGTATTTCACCTCTCAATTCCAGTTCTTCATCCGTTATTGCCGGCGAAATTTTGGCTTGACTCGTGAAACATCCAGTCCCCACTGGCTTTCCGGCTTGCTTCCTCTTTGGTGCACGCCCCACGTTACCTAAGGTCAAGAGCCGTGGACACGTTTACCCCCTGTCCTATCTCTCGTATTTTGGAAACTCCAAAGCCCTGGTTCCCCCCAAGCTAGGCCCCAATTGGAGTGAGACTGCATGGCGACGCCTTATCGCGGATTTCAACTCGGATTATTGCCCGAACGCAAAGTCAACAAGCGGGCAGTAGCTACGGCTTATGGGATTGTCGCGCTGGCGCTGCTCATCGTGATCAATCTAAGCCTGTTGGCACCCGACAAGCTTCAGCTCGCGCAGTATCACGTGACGGAACTGATTCCGCGGCCGTCGCTGCGCCCGGAACCGGCTCCCATTAAAAAGCCTGTGATCAAGGCCAGGAATGTTCCCGTACCGAAGCTTCCTGTTTTTGAACAACCAAAGCTGGTGATGCCGAAGGAAGTAAAACGCGCGATGCCGCAGCCCGTCGAGGCTCCCAAAGTAGTCGTAAACCAGTTTGCGCCTCCACAGGTGAAGCTCGCGGAAAACACTGTGCGTCCGCAACTGGTACATACCGGCGACTTTGGCGGAAGTTCGCAGAAACCGACCGTGGTTGCTCCGGTTGAAAAAGTTCAGACCGGCGGCTTCGGCGATCCCAACGGATTGAAGGGCGAAGGTAAACAAGGCGCAAAGCTCTACTCGGCTTCGCTCGGATCGTTCGATATGCCCGCAGGCCCGGGACAGGGCAACGGATCGGGCGGCGCAAAGGGCATTAAAGGGACAGTCGCCAGCGCGGATTTCGGAAGTGGCGTAGCGACTACAGGGTCCCATGCCACCGGGGCCGTTTCAACCGGCGGTTTCGGATCGCAACCGGTTGCTCACCAGGGTCCGAAGATCGTGCAGGACATGGGCCCGTCCGCGACTCCGGTTGAGATCACGTTCAAGCCGAATCCGGTTTACACCGATGAAGCCCGTAATTTGAAGCTCGAAGGCGAGGTCCTGTTGGAGGTCAGTTTCGGGGCGAATGGAACCCTGCACGTGAACCGGGTGGTCCGCGGTCTTGGACACGGATTGGATGAGACTGCGATTGCCGCAGCCAACAAGATCCGTTTCAAGCCTGCGATGCGCGCCGGCACGCCGGTCGATTCGACGGCGGTCGTCCACGTGACGTTCCAGTTGGCGTACTAGTTGAGCGAAGCGAGCTTGGCCGGGCGGCGAGACGGCGATTTGGGAAGGGCGCAGCTCAAGCGGCCCAGGACTAAAGATTCGTGAAAGGGCGCAGCTTTAGCACGCCGTAAGACGAAAGATTCGTGGAAGGGCACGGCTTCAGCCGTGCCGTAAGGCGAGAAAAAGGATTCGGGCTTTAGCCCCTGAGGGAATTTTTCTCAAGAAGCTTCTCGCCGCAATTCGAAAAGTTTGGCGAAGTCCTCTTGTACCAAAAGCGGTGAAGAAGAAATCGGGTCATCAGAACTTGGAGAAAAGAGTCATGCGTACTTCGAAATGGATCGTGACAGCGGCGTTGCTGGCTTCGTTCGGCGCGACCGCACAGCAAGCGTCGGAATCACTGCCGCCGGCACAATCGCCTGCTGATGCAACGCAGGCCTCGCAGCCGTCGGCGACGGCAATTCCGGTGCCCGCGGCAGAGCCGGCCCCGACCACGATGGACCAGGTCGTGAACCTGTTCATCGAGCGCGAGCACGGTCTCATCAAGGTGCTCGCCAACCGCACTCCGGTGGTCGAGACCTATCTCCAGAACCTGACGGCCGATCCGCAGCTCGGCCCGATCCCCAGCCAAGACCATTATTTCCTTGGCCGCCTCGACATGGGTGAAGAGGTCGACCGCAAGGACTACTTGAAGGAAGAGCAGAAGGGCATGCAGTCGCGCCTGCTCGGCGGTTTCCAGAAGCTCTACAAGGTCCAATACCAGCCCATGGGCTTCTCATGGATGGTCTATGCCGACCGCACCGACTTCGATCGTGAGCACTATGACTTCCACTACGCGCGCCGGGAATTTCTCGGCGACGTTCGCTGCCTGGTGTTTGACGTTACGCCAAAGGCGAAATCTGGCAAGGGCCGCTTCCTGGGCCGCATCTGGGTCGAAGACCAGGGCTACAACATCGTTCGCCTCAACGGAACGTACGCTCCGGCATCGCGCAATACCTACTTTTTTCACATGGACAGCTGGCGCCTGAAC
>DATAUY010000139.1:0-17820 GCA_036268025.1 Candidatus Sulfotelmatobacter sp.
GCGCTATTGCGATTCGAAAGCAAACCGGGCCGAGCGCTATGCCGCTCGCTTTGCGGCGAAAGAAGCCGCGATGAAGGCGCTCGGTACGGGATGGAACCATGGCGTCCGCTGGCAGGACTGCGAGGTCATCCGCAAGGCGGGCGGCCGCCCGACACTGTCGTTTCATGGCAAGGCGGGAGAGTTTGCCGCGAAGCTTGGAGTGAAAAACATTGCGCTGTCGCTTACACACACGGAGGAGCAAGCAATGGCGCAGGTGATTCTGGAGAGTTGAAGTTCAGCGCAGACATGCGTCAAACTTCGTAGAAGCTCCGCTTCTCGCGCGCGAGGAATAGGGCACCGAACCATCTGCTAGACTGTCGCCTTCACTCCCACTATGGCGGCGACCGTTTCTACGACCTTCCGGGCCTCGAAAGCGCAAATCCCTGAAACGATTCTCCTGGCCGGGATTGGCTTGACGAGCTTCGCTTCGCTTCTGCTCGAACTTGCGCTGACGAGACTATTTTCCGTTGTTTTGTTCTATCACTTCGCGTTTCTGGCGATTTCAATTGCGCTGCTAGGCCTGGGCGCGGGTGGCGTGTTCGCGTACCTGCTCAAAAAACGCATTGAGAGCATCCCGACACGCACGCTGGCTGCACGCCTTTGCCTGGCGAATGGAGTTGTGAACGTCGCGGTGCTCGAAATCGTCCTGCACTCCCGCGTCTCGCTTGACGTCACCGGGATGAATTTCCTGCGGCTGACGATTCTCTATCTGGCGGCTGCGGTACCGTTCTTTCTGGCCGGACTGCTTGTTTCCGTTGTGTTCGCGCGCGAGACGGGACGGATTCCGCGCCTTTATGGGGCCGACCTTTGCGGCGGCGCGCTGGCTTGCCTGGCCGTTGTGCCAGTACTGAACTGGCTGGGCGGACCGAATGCGATTCTGGTCGCCTCGCTGACGCTTTGCGTGGCGGCAATCGTATGGGCGGAATCCCGTCGGATGCGCAGGAATGGAGCTCTGCTGGCAGTTGGGTTGATTGCACTGACAGCCGCAAATCATGGCGGCCGGCTGATTGACATTGTTTATGCGAAGGGAATGTTCCGTGATCCGGCGTGGGTGGAATTTGCGCGCTGGAATGCGCTTTCACGCGTCGAGGTTGACCGGCAACGCCAGGCCAAGGTGATCGTGATTGATGCCGACGCCTCGACATACATCATGAACGCAGACCTTTCCCACTGGAAGGGAACAGAGTGGGAGCACAATTTGATGGCCGCTCCGCCAGCGCTGGCGAATGTCCTGCGGCCGCATGGAGATTTCGCGATCATCGGGCCGGGCGGCGGGGTGGATGTCTTGCGTGCAGTCGCGAATGGCAGCAACAGCGTGACCGGGATTGAGATCAATCCAATCATTGCGACGACGATCATGCGGGGGCGCTACGCCGATTACGCTCAGCATCTTTATGAGCGGCCCGATGTCCATATCCACGTAACGGACGGACGCTCATTTCTGCGCTCCACGCCCCAGCGCTTTGATGTGGTGCAGATGACGCTGGTGGATACATGGGCTTCCACCGCGGCAGGCGCGTTCGCGCTCAGCGAGAACAACCTCTATACGGTCGAAGCGTTTCGCGAGTATTTCGATCATTTGAAGCCCGATGGCATGATCGCCATCACGCGGTGGGAATTCCAGCATCCGCGCGAGGCGCTGCGGGTGGTTTCGGTGGCGATGGAGGCATTGCACCGGCTGGGAGTCGCAAACCCTGCAAGAAACTTTATCGTTGCCTCCCAGGGCGACCTGGATGAAGACGGGATTCCCGTAGTCGTGCTCGCCAAGAAAACCGCGTTCACTCCCGAGGAAGAACTGGCGGTTACAAAACACTTTGACCGATATTGGCAGCTCAATCCGTTGTACATGCCTTCAAAACCGCAGGCGAACCCATTTTCCGAGTTGATCGCGCGTAATAATCCCTACGCCTTCGCGAAGGAATATGCCTACAACGTAGCTCCCGTCAGCGATAACGCGCCGTTCTTCTTTTTTACACTGAAAGCCCGACAGATTCTGGGTGAAAAAGGATTGCGCCAGGGGATCGATTGGAAAGTAAACCTGGGAGTATTGGTACTGCTGCTTGTGCTGGTGATTTCCGTAGCTGCCGTCCTGGCGTTCCTGATTCTGCCTCTGGCATTGCAGCGCGGGGCGAAACGGCAATCGCCCGGCCCACTGCTCTATTTTGTTGCCGTAGGTCTGGGCTACCTCCTCGTGGAGATCGCGTTCATCCAGCGATTTGTTTTGTTCCTCGGCCATCCGACCTATGCACTGACGGTGGTGATTTTTCTTCTGATGCTTTCGAGCGGCGCGGGGAGCCTGTTTTCGCGGCTTTGGATACCAAAACCGGAAATGGGATGGGTTCCGCTTGCGCTGGTAATCGTTACAATCCTGGCCGATGTTGTCTTTTTGCCTGGCCGTCTGGTGGCGCTGGTTGGAATGGACTTCAGCTCCAGGCTGCTGGTCAGCGGGATTCTCCTCGTCCCACTAGGATTTGTGATGGGCATGCCGTTTCCCACCGGCTTGCGCGCCCTGGCTGCTTCTTCAGCGCCGGAGTTTCCTGCTGGTCAAGATGCCTCCAATAATGCGGTGGAATGGGCGTGGGCGATGAATGCCGCGGCCAGCGTTCTTGGATCGGTACTCGCCATGGTGATTGCCATCCAGTTTGGGTTGACTGTCACCCTCGCGTGCGGCGCAGGCGCCTACTTGATAGCGCTGGTTACCATGCCTGCTCTGCGCGCAAAAACGCCTTAGAGCAGTCATCCTTTTGTTATCATTCACGAATGGGCGTGCTGGCGGGCAATCGGCGGCGTGTGGAGCTGGTGCCGCGGCGGGCGCGAACTGTTTCATCTGGCATCATGAGGAAATCATTTGCCTAGCCAGAAACAGCTCAAGTGGTCGCAACTGAAGGTTGGGATTACGATCATCGCCGCCGGCCTGGTACTTGGTGTTTTGCTGTTCCTCATGTCAGGCACGGCAGGGCTTTTCACTCCTCGCATCATTCTCAAATCTTATTTTGACAATGCGGAAGGACTGCGCCTGGGCGCGCCCGTGCGGTTGAGTGGCGTAGATATCGGGAACGTCAGGAACATCCGCATCGTGCCTGACAAAGACAAACGTCTGACTCCGGTGGAAGTCACGATCAAAGTCAGTACGAAGTATGCTTTCGATCTGCGCCGCGATTCGATGACTTCGCTGGAGACGGCAGGCGTCCTGGGCGAGACGTATCTTGACATCGACAGCTCCCAGGCGGTCGCCGCGCCGGTGCAGGATGGAGACACTCTGCCGACCCAGGTGCATCCTGATTTTAACCAGGTGGTGCGCGCCAGCCAGAGCACCCTGCAAAATATGGACGCGCTGTTGAAGCGCGCGGACCGCATTCTCGCATTCGCGGAAAGCGGCAAGGGGTCAATCGGGAAGCTGATCTACGATCCTACGCTGTACAACCGGTTCTCCGATACGGTTGCGGAATTCCAAAAAATCGTTCAGCAGGTGGGCAGCGGGCAAGGCAGCCTGGGCGCGCTGATCAGCCGCAACGATGCGTACGACAAGTTTCTCGCGACGCTCGACAAGATGAATTCCGTCATTGATGAGATTCAACAAGGCAAGGGCACGGCAGGCAAGTTCATTAAAGATCCGTCACTTTATAACAACGCCAACGACACAATCGCCAACATCAAGAAGATGACCGAGGACATCAATGCCGGCAAGGGCACGCTTGGCAAGCTGACCAATGATGAGGAATTGGCGAAGAAGATCGATACGACGATTACCAAGCTCTCCGAATTGACCACGGAACTTGAAGCGGGCCAAGGCACGGCGGGCAAGCTCTTCAAAGACGAGACACTCTACAACAATGCCAACGACATGATCGTGGAGACGCGGGCGCTGGTGAAGGGCGTGCGGGAAAATCCGAAGAAGTATTTGAGCATCAAGCTGCATATTTTCTAGCTCTTTCCGGAATAGACTATTGGAAAGGCGGGTTTTATTCGCATCTTTTCAATGTGACCTACATAGTCATGTAGGCTATAATGATTTATGCGCGTTGTGAACATCGCCAATTTGAAGGCACGCTTGAGTGCGCACATCAAGTATGTGCGTGAAGGCGAAGAGGTGCTCGTGTGCGACCGGAACAAACCGGTGGCGCGGATCGTGCCGTGCGAACTGGAAGGCTATTCCGAACAGGAGAAAGACCTCATCGCCCGTGGCGTTCTCACCCCCCCGTTGAAGAGAAGGCGTGCATCCGACTCCTGGCCCCAGCCCGCCGGAAACGTTTCGCAGGAAGTGATGGATCGAATCCTGGAAGAGGAGCGCGAGGGCCGATAAATGCCCTCTACTGCGTTTTGGGATACGAGCGCTTTAGTTCCTCTTTGCGTGCAGCAACCCAAGAGCGCTTCCGCCCTGGCTCTCCGCAAACAGTTCGAGATTGTCGTCTGGTGGGCGACGGAAGTTGAAGTCGCCAGCGCCTTAGCGCGCCTGCTGAGAATGAATGCTCTGCCTTCGCTAGATTGGAGAGAAGCGAATAAGACAGCCGCTGAGTTGGCGCAATCGTGGACCGTTGTGCGGCCCTCGGATGCTCTCAGGTCCTCGGCGCAACAAATCGTTATGAATTTTGACCTTCGAGCCGGTGACTCTTTTCAGCTCGCTGCTGCGCTTGAATGGTGCCAACATTCGCCGGGGGGCAAGCCTTTCTTGACCGCGGACCGCCGGTTGTACGACGCAGCTTTGCTTGGCGGTTTCGATGCAAGAACGCTTTAAGGCGCGGATTCGCCGCGCACCGTCAGTGCTCGCCGATTCCGAATAGCGATCCCAAGAGCAAAATCACAAGAACACCGAGCGATATCCACCCGTAGCGCATGTCCTTTTCCTTGAAAAACAGATAGCACGCCACCATCACCCGCACGACGGGCGTGGCCAGCATCAGCAGGACACCGATACGTTCGATGGCGAGTGGAATTCTTCCTGGCACAAACAGCCCAATCATCAAACCAGTCACCATCACGAAGAAGCAGGCGAACGCGCCGGTGCGGAGAACCAATGCCACTGCGCGATCGAAGGCGGGTTCGCGCATCTGGCTCATAGCAGTTCCTTCGCGAGATGAATTGCCAAGCTGCCGGCGAGATAGAACATAACTGCGACGAGAAGATAGACAACAATCTTTGTGTGGATGCGCGGGGCCAGGCGCGCGCCGAGCAACGATCCAACGAAGACTCCAGCCGCGAGCGGCGCCGCAACCTGGACGAGAATGTCTCCCCGGCGGTAGTAGACGATGGCGCTGGCAGCCCCGGTCACGCCGATCATAAAGTTAGAAGTCGCGGTCGCGACCATGAGCGGCACGCCCATGAAGATGTACATGACTGGAACTTTGATGGGGCCTCCGCCGATGCCGAGCAGTCCTGAGAGAGCGCCCGCAACGAGGGAGGAGGCAAGTCCCAGTGGGTAGCGCCTGGGCTCATAGGGCGGAATCACCATTTCGCCGTTGGGCGCTGGCGCAGCTTCGTCTTCCGCTTTGACCTTGCCCCCTTTGCTCAAGATTGTGATCGCGCTGTAGAGCAAGAATGCCGCAAATAATCCTTCGAGAGCGTTGCGGTTGAAGTACCCGACGAGGTAGGCCATGACTGCGGCGCCGAGTGACGTGGCCAACTCCAGAGTCATGCCGAGGCGGATGTCAGTCGTGTGCCGCTGCAGATGAACGGAAGAACTCGCGGCAGACGTGGTAATGACCGCGACGAGACTGGTGCCGATCGCTTCCCGGATGGGAATGCCGAAGTGTAACGCGAGAATGGGCGTCAGCAGAACACCGCCGCCGATGCCGGTAAGGGCGCCGAGAAGGCCGGCACAGAATCCGAGGATGACTAAAAGAAGAGTAGTCAGCATGGGAATCGCCACCCATTGCCGACTTCTTCCATGGAGTTAGTAACTCTTGAAACCGCGTGGGGCTGGAAAATGACGTGGGCGGGAAACCCCGTCCGCCGCAAGCTAGGTCACCGCCCGCGGTGTCGCTGCGGCATCGGCGTGCTCATGCGCGTGGTAACTGGACCTGACCAGTGGCCCGGACTCGACGTGGCGGAAACCATAGCGGAGGGCTTCGTCGCGCAGGTAAGTGAACTCCTGTGGCTCGTAGAAACGCGCGATCGGAAGATGATCTTTCGAGGGACGCAGATATTGCCCGACAGTGAGAATGTCCACGCCGCGCATGCCGAGGTCGCGGAAGACGGCCAGCAACTCTTCCGTCGATTCGCCGAGGCCGACCATTACGCCGCTTTTCGTGACTGTGTTGGGAGAAATCTGCTTTGCTTTCTCGAGAAGAGTGAGCGTGCGCTCGTAGCGCGCGCCGGAGCGGACCGCGCGATATAAACGCGGAACGGTCTCGGTGTTGTGGTTCAGCACGTCGGGTTTCGCGTCGAGCACGATGCGTAGCGATTCTTCGATGCCCTGGAAATCAGGAATGAGGACTTCCACGCGGCAATCGGGGGTGAGTTCGCGAATCTCGCGGATCGTCTCCGCAAAAATACGGGCGCCGCCGATGTTGTCGTCGTCACGGTTCACGCTGGTGACGACCGCGTGCTTCAGCCCCAGGGTTGCGACGGCTTCGGCGACCCGCTTGGGTTCATCCCAGTCGATTGGCTCTGGGCGTCCCTTGGGTACGGCGCAGAATCCGCAGCGGCGCGTGCAGATGTTGCCCAGCAACATGAACGTCGCGGTTTTATGGTTCCAGCATTCGCCGATGTTCGGACATTGGGCCGACTCGCAGACGGTGTGCAGGCCAAGTCCACGGGCAAGTTTTTTCAGATAGTGGAAGTTATCTCCGACAGGCGCTTTCGCTCGCAGCCACGACGGCTTGGGCACGCGCAATGGGGGAGACAACTCAATCTGAATGAGTTGGGAAGCCACGTTTTGATTTTATCAAACGCTGTATTGAGCGGCCTTAGGGTGCACAGTGTCTTGTCTCCCACTCAAGCTAAAAGAGGGTTTGAATGGGCCACCCAGTGAATTTGCGCGACTTCCAAGACCAACGCGGCATCTGACTCGCATGGCGCGCATTTTCCTTACCGGCTCTGCCGACGGACTGGGCCGCATGGCGGCGCAACTTCTCATCGAACAGGGGCATGGCGTAGTTCTGCACGCACGCGATGGACATCGCGGCCGCGATGCGATGGACGGAGCACCCGGCGCTGAGGCAGTTGTGATCGGAGACTTATCGAGTATCGCGCAGACGCGCGCTGTGGCCGAGCAGGTCAACGAGTTGGGAAAGTTCGACGCCGTGATTCACAACGCGGCGGTGGGATATCGAGAACCACAACGCATCGTCACCGAAGATGGCCTACCGCATGTGTTCGCGATCAATACGCTCGCGCCGTATATTCTGACTGTTCTGATCAACAGGCCGAGACGGTTGGTTTACCTGAGCTCAGGCCTGCACCGCAGCGGCGATTCGAGTTTGAAAGATCTGAAGTGGGAGCAGCGTCCATGGCGTGGACAGCAGGCTTATTCCGATACAAAGCTGCACGATGTGCTGCTGGCTTTTGCCGTCGCGCGACGCTGGCCGGACGTTTTTTCCAACGCGCTCGAGCCGGGATGGGTCGCGACGAAGATGGGCGGGCCTTCTGCTCCGGATGATTTGGAGCAGGGACACCGTACTCAAGTCTGGCTCGCAGTCAGCGATGATCCTGCCGCGAAGGTTAGCGGAGAATATTTCTTCCACATGAAGCTGCAGAAGCCTGCCGCGGCGACGCGCGATGAGGAAATTCAGGAAAAACTGTTAGAGGCATGCAAGAGATTTTCCGACGTGGAACTGCCGCGATAGCCGCGGCCGGAACAACATCGGTCGGTTTATTCCGTTCCGTCCCCACTCAAGCCAACTGCCGACTTGAGTGGGCCACCGGACATATCCCATAGATGGGATCAGCCCACCTCTACCAAGCCGTATGTATGCTTCCATCTTGCGCGCATCTGGACCAGGGCGCGGCTGATTTCTTCGGAGGAAACTTCCGCATTCGGACCGGCAAGTACGAAGGCGGCTTCGTGCCTGGCGGCTTCCAGCAGTTGCGCGTCGCGGATAATGTTGGCTATACGGAAGCTGGGCAGCCCGGCCTGGCGGGTGCCGAAAAATTCTCCGGGGCCGCGCAGTTCCAGATCGAGTTCGGCGATTTTGAAGCCGTCGTTAGTCTTGGTCATGGCATCGAGGCGGCGCTCGCCCTCTTCCGTGATTTTTCCGCCGGTCATCAGGACGCAATAGGACTTCGCCGCGCCGCGGCCGATGCGTCCACGTAACTGATGGAGTTGGGCCAGCCCGAAGCGTTCGGCGTGCTCGATCACCATGACCGTGGCGTTGGGGACATCCACGCCGACTTCGATCACGGTGGTCGCGACCAGAATCTGCAATTCGCCCTTCTGGAACATACCCATGACCTGATCTTTCAGGTCGGGGTCGAGGCGGCCGTGAAGGAGTCCGACTTTGAGGTCGGGAAAGACGGCGCTGCTGAGTTCGCGATACATCTTGACCGCGGCCTTGACCTCGCGCTCTTCGTTCTCGGCGATTACGGGATAGACGACGTAGACCTGATGTCCGGCGGCGACTTGCTTGCGGACGAAGTTCCAGACTTTTTCGGATTGATCGTCGGAGATGCGCCTGGTGACGATCGGCGTGCGGCCCGGAGGGAGTTCGTCGAGGACGCTGACGTCAAGATCGCCGTAGAGGGTTAGGGCTAGCGTGCGGGGGATTGGAGTGGCGGTCATTACTAAGACGTCGGGTTCGGGAGAGTCGGATGAGGACGTAGCCGGGCTTGCGCCCGGCGGACAGCCGGGGACGGCTGTCCCCACATGGGCATTCTTGGCTACCGGCGGACGGAGGGGGGCGGCTGCCTGCTCTTGAATCTCCGCCGTGATCTCTCCTGATTTCTTCATCAGCTTCAGGCGCTGCATGACGCCGAAGCGGTGTTGCTCGTCTACGATCACCAGGCCGGGTCTGGCGAATTCCACTTTTTCTTCGAGCAGGGCGTGCGTGCCGATGATGAGTTGGGCGTTGCCTTGCGCTATGTGGCGGCGGACCTCGCGCTTGCGGTCGTTCTCGAGCGAGCCAGTCAGGAGAACGATGCGATAGCCGGCATTTTCCAGAATGCGGCGTGCGGAAAAATAGTGCTGTTGAGCGAGGATTTCGGTCGGGGCCATCAGGGCAACCTGATAGCCATTCTCAATCGCGATGATTGCGGCTTCGAAGGCGACGATCGTCTTCCCCGAGCCGACGTCGCCTTGCAAGAGACGCCGCATGGGATAAGGCTTTTCCATGTCCGCCGCGATTTCTTTGAGCACGCGTTTCTGCGCCGCTGTGGGATGAAACGGCAGGATTTTCTTGATCGCGGCGCGTACGCGGTCGTCGAGGTGGAAAGCGATGCCGGTCTGGGCTTTCTGCTGGCGGCGCTTCAGTTCGAGTCCCAACTCGACGAAGAACAGTTCGTCGAAGATCATGCGGACGTGGGCCGGCGTGCGGAACGACTGGAGATCGGTCAAGCTCTCGCCGGCTTCAGGCCAGTGGACACTCCAGAGTGCCGCGCGTGGACCTATCAGCCCCAGGTGAGAGCGCACGGCTGCGGGAATAGAGTCGGGAAGGTCGGGCGGCAGATTATCGAGGGCGGTGCGAATGGCGCGACGAAACCAGCGCGGAGTGAGGCGTCCAGTGGCTTCGTAAATCGGCACGATGCGGCCGATCTCAAGCGATTCGGCGGCTTTCTTATCGGCGGTGTCTTCGCCGTCGCCCAGAATCTCGAACTGAGGCTGCACAATCTGCAATTCGCGCGTGCGCTGGTCTTCTTCGACTTTGCCGTAGAGGGCGATCATTTGCCCTGGCTTAAATTTGTCCTGTAAATAGGTCGCGTTGAAAAACAGGCAGCGCAGGCGGGAGCGCCCCTGGCCAACTGTGAGCTGGAAAATCGGCATGCGCTTCGTGCGAAAAAGGCCGGAATTTCGAACTTCGCCGACAATAGTTGCCATTTCTCCGGCCCGCAGCTCGGCAATGCCTCGCGGGTTGAGGCGGTCTTCATAGCGAAAGGGAAGATAGTGAACGAGATCGCCGACAGTGTGGATTCCCTTGGCGGCGAGCACTTCGGCAATACGCGGACCAATGCCTTTCACATACTGCACCGGCGTGGAGAGTTCAAGCATGCGCGAAAGGGTGAACGGAAAAGCATAGCAGGCGCGAGGACGTGGAACGCGTTAGCTGCATCCAATCTCTGCGGTCATCGAGACCGTTTTGGGACGAGGGCTGCGACCGTCTTAAGAGGCAAAATCGGTGTCTAAACCGAGCATGTCGACAAATTTCCTGGAGGCGCTGCTGGCGATCATTCTGGGGAATATCGTGTATTTCGCTCTGCTCCCGCGGCTTCCGGAAATTGCGCGGCATCACCGATTTCAGGTCGATGTCGGCACCTTTGTGGATTTCTGTTTCTGCCTCGTGATGTATCTATCGATTCGGACTGTGAGGAGATGGCGATAGCGGTTTCGGCTTCCGGCTGCCGGCTTTCGGCTTCCGGGCCTTGGCGCAGCTTTCGGATGTTTGTTCCCCACGCAAGCCAGGCGGTTGAAGGGGCAATCTTCAATGTTACTTTCGATGTTACTTTCGATACATCTGTGGTTACCTGTCCGGACTGTAAACTTTTGTTGAAATGCCGAAGATCGCCGTCCTATATGAGGCGGGCCAGGCGGTACTCTCGACCTTCGATCTGGACGAGGTGCTGCAGCGCATTCTTGCGATTGCCCGCGATTATTTCCGCCTGCCGAACGTGGCCATCCTGTCGCTCGACAAGGATGCACGGCAGCTTTACGTGCGCTCGCAGATCGGCTGGGACCCGGGAAAAGACTCGATCCGGCTCGGCATTCATGATGGCGTTACTGGCGCCGCATTTTCCAGGAAGCAACCGGTTTACGCCCCTGATGTGAGTAAAGACGCGCGATACATCAGTTCGGCGCAATCCACGAAATCAGAATTGGCAATTCCCCTCATGGTGCGGGATGAAGTGGTGGGCATCCTGGACTGCCAGAGCGACCAACTCAACCGCTTCGATGATGAAACCATCGAACTGCTGACGCTGTTCTCGACACAGGCCTCGCTTGCGCTGGAGAATGCACGGCTCTACACGCTCGAGCGGCAGCGCGCGAGGCAATTGCAGGCCATCAATACGATCGCGCAGCAGAGCACGGCGGTAATGGACCTGGAAGATCTGTTGTCGCGCGCCTGTTCTGTTATTCAGCAGACATTTCAGGTTTCACACGTCTCTCTGTGCCTGCGCGAGGAAGAGGATGTAGTCATGCGCGCGCACCACGGGGAGCTTACCCCGTGTTTCCAGGCGACCGGGCGCTTCCCGGCAAACCAGCCTCCGTGGTCGGAGGTGATTGCGGCCAGTGGCACCGTGATCGAGCGCGACCTGACTGACAAGCCGGATTCCGTGCGGCTCTTTAAAGACTGCAGCTCGCGCATGAGCATTCCGCTGATTTCTTTCGGACAGACCCACGGCGTACTGACCCTGCACAGCTCACGCAAGAATGCGTTTCACGAGAGCGAGTTGCAGCCGCTGGAATCGGTGGCCGACATCTGTGCTAATTCCATCCAGAACGCACACTATGTGCAGCGGGTGAAGCAACTGGCGTATCTGGATGGGCTCACAGGCATCTTCAACCGACGCTTTTTCGAGTTGCGCATTATGGAAGAGATCGAGCGGGCGCGGCGGTATGGGACCGGCATGGCGGTCATTATGGCGGACATTGACCAGTTCAAGTCACTGAACGACGAATTCGGACATCTGCTCGGGGATGAAGTGCTGCGGCAGGTTTCTTCGCTCTTCCATCAGCAGGTGCGGAAGATTGACGTGGTTTGCCGCTATGGCGGCGAGGAATTCGCAATCCTGCTAACCCAGACGAACGAGCAGCAGGCCCTGTCGATCGCGGAAAAACTCAGAAGGCTGGTAGCTGAGTGGCAATTCCCGGGCGTGCCGCGCGCAGTGACGATCAGCGCGGGCGTGGCCACGTTTCCAGCGCAGGGAAAGACCAGGGATGAGATGGTTCGAGCGGCCGACAGCGGACTCTATGCCGCGAAACAAGCAGGCCGCAACCGGATTCGCCTGAGCACTCGTTCTCAGTCAGCGTCCAACGGAATATGAAGTGCGCTCGACGGGTCTACAGATCAGCCCAGGTTCTCTGCATCGACTGGCGCATACGCTCCAACGAGTTCCTTAGCATCGGTTGATCTTTACGAAGCTCTTCACGCTGCTTCTGAGTTTGCTCGCGCACTTTCTTCTGCTCCTCGCAAAGCGACTTCTGAAGAGTCTTCGCCGCTTCGAGGGATTGTTGCGCCGCGGTGTCGTAGGCCAACATCGCCTGGGGGCGAATCCTCGCCAGTTCATATTGCAGTTTGGTGAGTTCGTAACCGGAGTCGGCATTGATTAGCGGCTCTTCGAAAGTTTCCTCCTGCCACCAGCTGCTGGATTCCTTTCTCTCGGGCAGGGTCAGATTCACCGTTTGCTCTTTCTTGTCGCGAACGACTCCTACGCTCACAGAATTGCCATTGCGCGATTTCACCGCATGAGTAAAGTCGCTGGTGTCATGGACAGACTGATCGTTGACCTTGACGATGATGTCGCCGGCGCGGAATCCGGCTTTGTCCGCGCGGCTACCCTTGTCTACCGAACGCACCAGAACGCCATTGCCGTCTTTCACGCCGAAGAACTCGCCTAACTGCGGCGTGATGTTTTCAACCATCAACCCGCTGCGTGCTGACTGCGTCACAACTACCATATTCATGGCGGGAAGCTCTATATCGGGCACGTGTACTTCGGGCATCTCCAACCTGAAGGCTCCCTTTGGGGAAACGATGGAGTACTCATTGTGCTTATCGGCAAGTTGTACCTTGACCGTCATCGGTGAACCGTCGCGGCTCAGGCCCAGCGTAATGACCCGTCCGGGCGGGACCTCGTGGATCATGCGGCGCAATTGCGCTTCGCTTTCCACTGCTGTGCCATTCATGGTCAGGATCACGTCGTGCTCTTTGATGCCTGCCTTGCCTGCGGGAGCGTCCTGATCGACCATCGTGACCTCAACGCCCTTTTCTTCTTTCAACTTCAGGGCGCTAAGCCGTTCGGTGGTGACATCCGCGATGTCGACTCCGAGATATGAGGTCGTACCGCCCTCATCGCTGGAGAAGACCCAGGAACGTTCTCCCGGCTGCTCGGTTGACCAATTCTGCGCGGCTTGCGAGGGAATGAGAAACAGCAGCAACAATGCAAGGCTGGTGAAAATGTGTTTGCGCATAAGCCCCCTGATGGAATGGCCTCTTAGTGGCCGGACCGTTTGATACAGATATCTCCGTTCGACGTATGCACTTTCAGCATGGGTCCGCCGCCGTTCAACGAACCGTCTGCCGTAAGCGTCTTGTTCCACTGATCGCCTTCACTGCTTACGTGTAGTTCAGAAAAATCAGACGTGATGCGGTGACCGTTGCCGTTATCCACGCTGGCGCGAACATTGATGGCAACGTCGGATGCAACGTAGACCGTGATGTCGCCGGAACCGGTCTCAAGATCGGAATCGTGGCGGTCGGCGCCGTTATTGACCAGCTTCACGGTGATTCCACCGGCACTAGTCTCGGCGGTCGCCGAGGGAACACCGTAAAGCTCAATGCCTCCGCCGCCGGTTTCCGCGTGAACGTGGCCCTTGGCCGAAGTGAGGCGGATGCCTCCGCCGCCGGTCTCGATTTCCGCGGGCCCGCCAACGTCGGTCAGATCGATGCTGCCGCCGCCGGTTGAAACCTTTACCTTGCCCGAGCACTGCTTCACTTCTACACCGCCGCCGCCGGTTTCGATGGTGGCTCCCTGCGATCCGGGGCCAACGATCACGCTTCCGCCACCGGTTTCAGCAATGACTTTGCCGTTCGCCTGGCGAATGGTGATGCCTCCGCCGCCGGTGTGCAGACCGAGATCGCCTTTGACGGAACCTACCTCGATCGAACCACCGCCGGTTTCTGCGTTCACGCCACCGCCTATGTCGTCCAACTTCATGCCGCCGCCGCCGCTCTCAGCTTCCAAACGGCCGGCAATGCCGACGGTTTCGACGTTGCCCCCGTCGGTTTCAAGCTTCACCAGCGTGATTTCGCGTGGGACGTTGATATTGAACTCGCCGGAAAAATGCCGCGGCCGTCTGCCGCCCTGCCAGTCGCCGACGATCCACGCGGTATCTCCTTTGACATAGGCAGAAACTTTGTACTGCTCGAACTCGCGGCGCGCTTCCTGCTCATTAGAAGTTTTGAAGTTCGTATGAACGACGTAATTGATCTCCTGCTGCTGCCCACCGCGCACCACCACCGAGCCCATGTCTACGCGAACCCGAAGAATCTTTACCGCTGCCAGCGAACCTGTGACTTCTTGCCCCCAGGTCCCACCTTCGCGGGATACTTTTGTTTCCTGCGCCAGGAGTTGGGGAACAACTACCTGGGGCGCAAGCAGGGCCAGCATTCCGGCCAGCCCGACGACTCGTAGCGCTTGGTTCAATTCAGTTCACCTCTGGTGCGTCGTTGAGAACGCATTGTCCTTTTGGGTCCCAGGTTTCAGGTTTCAGGTCTTGGGTTTCAGGTCTTGGGTCCCAGGAAAACCCTCAGGGAGAAACTAAAGACCGATAGCCGAAGCCTAAGACCTGCGAGCTAAGCCTGAGACCGCCTTCCCTAATCAATTTCCGGCAACTGCGCCAACAGGGTGCGTGCCTGCGACTTGATGTACTGGTTCGAATCTTTTGCGGCCAGCGCCAGCAGGACACCACGCACACTGCCATCGGCCTTTACTGGTTCGATCAGACGCAACGCTTCGATGCGCACTCCGGAATTCGAATCGTTCACCAGGGCGCGCAGCACGGCGTCGCGTACATTGGTGTCGTTCTTCACGTAATTGCCCAACGCATCGATGGACTTCAGACGAACGCCGGGATTGGTATCGTTCTGCAGCGCATACATCAGCGCTTCGCGGACTTGCCGGTCGCTGCTGCTCTTCGCCAGCAAGTCGACCGAATCCACGCGCACGCCGGAGTTGTAGTTGTTGCGCGCTGCATAGAGGAGTAGTTCCTGCACTCGCTGATCGTTCAGCGTCCCCTGATATTCCTGCGGAGTCACGGTGTTGTACTTGACGCTGATCTGATTGGTGCCTGGATCTTCTGTGATGGAATCAATGCTGGCAATGGAGGCCTGGATCGGAGTCGCGGGAGAAGTGCCGGTTGGGATGCCCGGGATTGTGCGTGCCCCGTAAATCTTGTATGTGGTCCCGACTCCGCCTGCGAAACCAATAATCAGAATGGCCGAAGCCAGGGCGGGCGAGAAGCGAACCTGGCGCAGCCAGTTTGCGGGGTCAAACGCCAGCCGGTTCCAGAAGTTGCCCTGGGGTGCGGTTTCTAGTGCTTCCTGAAGGCGCATGCGCGAGCTCGCAACAAGGTTCGGCGAGGGATCAGTGGCGCGGTCCTGCGACAGCAGCGCCTGAAACTTCTGCTCGGCCTTCAGTTCGGCTGCGCAGTCGGCGCAGCGGGCGACGTGCTGTTCCAGTTCATGGCGGGCGTCATCGGCCAGCTCACCATAAACGTGCAGCACGATATTTTCTCGAACCCATTCACATTTCATCAGTGCATCCTTGAGCTAGGAGCTACGAGTCGTGAGCTACGAGAAAAAGCCGTTTACTCGTAGCTCGTAGCTCGAAGCTCATAGCTATCTCATGTCCGCCAGGGCGCCGCGCAATTTCTGTGTGGCGCGGAAGAGCGTGTTCTTGGCGGTCTCTTCCGTCGTATGCAAAATCTCGCCTACCGTCCGCAATTTCAATCCGTGGTAGTGCTTCAATTCGAAGACCATACGTTCGCGCGGAGTCAGCTTCTCGAGCGCTCCGGCGATGCGCGATCCCAACTGACGCCGCATCAAGTCGCGCTCCGGATTCGCTCCCGCGCGCGCATCCGGCACCTGATCGAGCAGGTCATACTCGCCGCCGTCGGAGTCACGGGCTACCGGCGCGTCTTCCTTGCGCACGTTCTTCTTACGCAAGTGATCAAGACACAGATTGGTCACAATCCGGTAAATCCATGTGTAGAAGGAACACTCGAACCGGAAACTGCCGATGTTTTTGTACGCCTTGAGAAAGGCATCCTGATAGACGTCTTGCGCGTCTTGTTCAGTTCCGGTGAGGTGAAGCGCGAGCCGCAGCACAGCCTGGTCGTAATGACGAACGAGTTCCTCGAAGGCGGCGCGGTTTCCCCGCTGCGCCTCCCGGATCAGCATCGTGTCATCGATGCGACGGTCTTGCCTTTGACGATCTAGCGCTTGACGATCTAGCCCAGCCATTCCGCCCTGTTCGGGGTCCTGGTTGACTCTCGCTACCCTCTGACTCTTCTCAGTCGAGCGGGGCCGTCCGCCAAGCGTAATTGGTAATACAAATACACTGGCCGGCATTATCGCTATGTCCTCTACCTGCCCGGCTTTGAAGTCATCCGGGCTTGCACAGGAATAGACGGAGAATCATTCGAACCGTGAGCAGAAATTATAGGCTGTACCGGGATAATTTGTCCGCCGTAGGTGGTTCAATGGCAGGGATTTAGGGGTAAACAGAACAGAAGACAGAACGGGAGGAGCCGGTTTGGCGGATGCTTTGATTTCTGACCAAGAGATCTTGTCCGGCTTTTGTAACTTCAATCAGATTCGGTATCTGACCGATTCAATTAGGGATACGATTCGCCGCCATTGCACGCACGACAAAAGCAAAACTTCGAATTTGAGGAGAATTTTCAGAATGAAGTTCGCGATTCGCCACTCGTTTGGTTTCTGGTTCGTTTTAGCTTGCCATATCTCCGTCGCCCAAGTTCAGCCTGAACATCATCACCCCGCGCTGCTTCCATGTGGGACGATTAACCCACACCTGCAGTATATGGTCACCTCGGATCAGGGAATGGATCACAGCGGTTCCGTAAATAGGTTTGACCTCATCCAGCCAAATGTGACGGTGACGCAAGTTGTCGATGACGGATTTCCGAGTAATGGCCACGGAGCAGCCAGGGACATGGTGCAAACCACCTGCATCCTCATATTCCCGGGAGATGAAGACAATGTCTACACCAAGCTGAATGTTAGCAGCGCTATCTTGGCCAAAAGCGGCTGCTGTGGCGGTCTTCAGCCGGGCGGTCAAGCATCCGAGCAGCTTGAGTGGCAGTCGAGCTTACTTATTCCAGGCGATGATGATCGATGGAAACTGAAGGTAGCTCTCAATACAACCGAGTCAGCAAATTGGGATGCCTATCCCCGTCCGGCCGGAAAGTGCACTTTCAGCCTCGATGGCGAGACCGCTTACGATTTGGATTGGTCTCAGACTGCAGCCACCATCTCCGCTGAGATTCATTCCGGGCCCCACAGTTTGACACTGCGCTGTCCACAATACGGAACCAATTATAGGGGAGCCGGAAAGGTAGAGGAGCACGACGTAACACTAGAGCAGACTCTCTATGTTAGTGCATCGAGGTTAGAAAAGGGACCGGCCTTAGGAGTCAAGTAACCAAACTACGCGACCGGGGAGCTCCGGTCGCTGCTACCCCTCCGCCGCTTCCTTCCCGATAACCACCTTCACGTGCGCAGTCACGTCTTTATGCAGCTTGACCGGAACGGTAAATTCGCCGAGTGTCTTCAGCGGTTCGTGGAGCTGGATCTTGCGGCGGTCGATGTTGAATCCCTTTTTAGTCAGGCCATCGGCCAGGTCGCCGGAGGTGACCGATCCGAAGAGCTGATCGTTTTCGCCCGACTTGCGGGT
>DATAUY010000140.1:0-25388 GCA_036268025.1 Candidatus Sulfotelmatobacter sp.
TTTGTGGAGGAGGACTGCGTATTCAGGCGAAGCGTAGTCCTTGTTCGACATCACTCCGGTATGCAGGATGAATTGCTGGGGGGAATTGAACGTTTCGGAGGCCGCGATTAGGTCGGTTGCGAGACGGCGGGTGAGGTAGTCACGGGGAGAGCAGGCGGTGAGCAGAGCGCTCACGAAACCCAAAGCGACGATTAATGATTTAGAGCGCATAGGCAGCATATATGGATGCGAGCCAAACGCGCGATTATTGTGCTCGCAAAAAACGCGAGCACTTCGCGCGGCTCGCCCAGATCCTTCGGTCGCAAAAAACAGCGACCTCAGGATGACGAATTGCTTTTGGTCTCGACAAAAAGCAGGTTCCTCACCGGCGCTTCGCGCCCGTTCGGAATGACATCATTTAATTACTAACAGGTACCAGAACGACCTTCAGCGACTTGTGATTGTAAACAAACGGGAGCGTTTTTGCGGAACGAAGGGGTGAGAGGCGATCTGGCCGTCGAATTCGGCGGCCCAGCGGCCGGGGATTTGGGCGGCGCAGCGCGGGCAGCGGCCTTCGGGAGTGATGTGGTAAGTTTCGATGTGATATCCGTAACGACGGATCAGCGTTTCGCTGCATTGGGGGCAGTGTGTGTCTTCGGCATTGCCGACCCGGCCCGGAAGATTTCCGGCATAGATATAGCGGAGACCGGATTCGCGCCCGATTTCAACGGCGCAGTGCAAATCTTCCGGCGTGGTGTCGCGCTGGCCTTCGCCCTGCATCTTGTAGTCGGCGTGGAACGCCGTTACATGCCACGGAATGTCTGGCGAGACGCTGGCAACGAAATCGGTGAGTTGGCGCAGCTCGTCGTGCGAGTCGTTGAAATCTGGGATCAGCAGAGTCACGAGTTCGAGCCACAAGCCCATCGCGTGAATGCGGCGGATGCTTTCGAGGATGGGGCCGATGCGGCCTCCGAGTTCGTGGTAGTGGCGGTCGCTGAAGCTTTTGAGATCGACTTTGTAGAGATCGATCCACGGACGGATGAATTCGAGGACTTGCGGCGTGCCGTTGCCGTTGGAAACGAATCCGGTGATCAGTCCGGCTGCTTTTGCTTCTTTGAAAACGGCAACTGCCCACTCGCTGGTAATGAGCGGCTCGTTGTAGGTGCTGACGATCACCTTTGCGCCTTGATCCAGTGCGTCGCGGACGAGAGCTTCTGGCGAGACTTCGAGCGGCGACGAGATGGCGTTGGGATCGCGCAGGGCTTGCGATGTGACCCAGTTCTGGCAATATCCGCAGTGGAGGTCGCAGCCTAGCATGCCGAAGCTGTAGGCGAGCGCGCCGGGATAGGCGTGGAAGAATGGCTTTTTCTCGATGGGATCGCACTGCATGCCTGCCGTGTATCCCCAAGGGACGTAGAGTTTGCCGCCACGATTGAAGCGAACCTTGCAGACTCCAGCCTGGCCTTCGGGGATGGGGCAGGCGTGGCCGCAGGAGAAGCAGCGAACGCGGTTGTTGCCGAGGTCTTCGACGAGTGCGGGATCGGCCCCGCGGACTTTTTGGTCGAGGATGGTGCGGAGGGTGGACACGGCCTTATAGATATTCTAGCGCGCTGCCGCGTTCTCTTTCGCTCCTTCAGGGCTGGTTCCACTCCTGGGCGCATGTCCCGCGCCTTGCGGCGTGGGCTGTATTCTGCCGCCGCTTCGCGGCTGGGTTTAGTTTTTCGCTTTGAGTTGGCCGGCGGGAGGCTTTTCGCTGCCGCGATGTTGCTGGAGCCAGCGGTCGGCGTCGAGTTCAATGGAGGTGACCTGCGCGCGGGTTAGGCGGGCGCGAACAAATGGGGCCAGCGTCTTGCTGGCATCGTCGCCACTGAGGCGCGCGACTACCATCCAGAAATAGGCGCGATTGTAATCCTGGGGGACGCCTCGTCCGCTGAAGTAGATGGTGCCGAGTTTCGACTGCGCGGGGACATTGCCCAGTTCGGCGGCCTTGGTAAACCAGCGGACCGCTTCGGCTTCGTTCAGCCTCACTCCGTCGCCCATAGCGTAGCGAAGGCCGATCGCATTTTGTGCGATCGGATCGCCTTTTTCCGCCATCTGCCGGAGCTGGTCGAGGTTCGCGGTCTCAACGCTCGGATCGGGGGGGGCATTGGCGGGCTGAGTCGAGGCCAGCACGGTGGGGATTTGGACGTGCTCGCGCGGATGGAACTTGTCTTGAATCCAAGGCAACAGATCGGCCTGGAGCATGGGCGCGGAATAGAAGCCGAGCAGCGACGCGATGGTCGCGGCGGCGCAGATGAGAATGATCAACTGCGAGCGCGGCAGGCTGATGCCTTCGTCGCCCTGGCGCTTTTCTTCAGAGGCAAGTTTTTCTTCTTCTTTTTTCTCGGCGGAGGCGAAGAGGACGCTGCCCTGAGGCGCAGAAAACTTCGTAGCCGTTTGCGCGCCAACGGCCGGCAAATCTTCGGCACGAGCAGCGCGGTTGACGGCCGCGAGAACGGTCGAGGCGAGCCGTTGCAGAACCCGGCCATCCACTTCGGTGAAGGCTTTAGGCTCGCTTGAGAAAGCCTCGATCAGTCCGATGGATTTTCCGTTGACGCGCACTGGCGCGGCAACGATGGAGCGGAGGCCGAGTGCGCGGCAGCTTTCCGCGTCGACGCGCGCGTCGACTTCAGCATCGTCGCAGCGGAGCAGCATGCCGGACTTTACGCATTCGCCGGAGAAGCCGGAGCCGACGTGCAGCCGTGCGCCGATGGGCGGAGCATCTTTGCCGGAAGTGGCGCGGCAGACCATGAATTCAGGATCTTTTTCCGCGAGCGCGATGGCCGCGCCGGAGGCACGAACCAGCACCTGCGCGCGCTCTGTGATCAAACGCAAGGCGGCGGCAAGATCGGAGCCGAGCGCCTCGACCTGCGACTGCACGGCAGTGACTGCGGCCAGCGCATCCGTATAACTGGCGTGCGGAGGTTCGGCTTCACGCGATCCGACGAAACCGGCCACCTCAGCTTCGCCGTTTGCGACTCCTGCCATCACGTTGACGAAGAGCCATTCGCGGAGCCGCGCCAAAGATTCTGCGGGAAGTTCGGAGAAGCGGACACCGTGGCGCCCCGATTCGTTTGACCACACAATCAGGCCGGTCGTGTAGATGTGCTCTGGGCAGTCGGCGAGATCGAGGCAAAGATTCAGGTGCGCTTCGGCGTCGAACGGCGAAGTGCACTGGATCGCCATGCCCTCTTCGCTGATGTCGACGATCTCGTGCAGGTCGAGCATTGCGCCCTTGGTTTCAGGCGAAAAGCTGGCGTAAGCCGGGGTCTGCACTTTATGGCGTACCCGCTTGCGGCGGTTCGGAATCGCAGGTGGCAGCGATGACGTTAAAGAAGCCATGGAAGGAGCCCGAGTGTGTTGCTCCATATTAACGCGGAACATAGAGAATTCGGCAAGGAATGAAATGATTAGGGCACGAGAAAATTTATGAATGAGGACGGATATGGGACAGGAAGAATTTGTGAGGCAAAACTCGGACTAAAAGGCCTAGGATCTTTTCTTGAGGCCGGGCGACGCGAAGGGCCGCTCTTCCACGGCGTTCCCGAATGTCGTGGCAATTCCCGTCTTCCGTTCCTGATTGAGATTCCTATCCGGCACGGCGGAGCACTTGAGCATTGTGAAGGCTGGATATGCGTGAGATGGCGGCAACCATCATGCTGGAGAGCAACTGCATGGTAGCAACGTCCTTCTCGTCGAAGGCTCCGGGCGAAGATGAAAGAACCTCGAAGACTCCGAGAGTGCGGCGGTAGTGGCGCAGGGGCGAGACCAAAATTGAACGGACGCCGAGGCGCCGGCAACTGGCAAGATCCACGCGCGGATTGCGCTCGGCATCGTGGCAGAGCATGATCTCGCCGGAACGGACGGCTTCCGCAGAGATACCAGTGTCGGTTTGTAAGCGCATGCCAAGATCGGGGGCGGTTCGCCCGGCGCGGGCACGACAGACGATCTCATTGCCGGACTGGAGGGCGATAGCGGCCCCGGTTGCTCCTGTAAGATGCTGGGCGCGTTCGGTGATCGCGCTGATTGCGGGCTCCAGATCGAGTTCCGCTGGATGGATCTCTGACTCGTCAGACAAGGCGACAGCGCGAAATCCTGAAGCGGGATGCGCGGCATTGGCAACGCGAAGCTGGCTGCGCTCGATGAGCTGCGGAGCGCGAGCATGGTCCGCCATATTTTGGACAGGATCGGGAACGGTGCGGAGCAGGTCGCGGACAAGGCTGTCGAGTTCGGAGTCGGTGATCAAGTGCGCCGTTTGCTGATTGCGCAATGAGCCTCCGAGGACGCGGGAAAGACCAAGTAAAGCGTAGCTGCCGCAGGCGAGGCAGTACGGCTTATTGTTGGTGCTGATCAGCTCGCACTGCACGCAAAATGTAGCGGATTGCAGGGGCACGAAGCTGACGTCGCGGAAGGCGGTGCCATACACAGACTTACTGAACATTTTTTTGCTTGCGTCCTATCGAATTGCGTCCTGTGAAGGTAACCAGATCGGGAACGGTGGAAAAGTAGCGGGGCTGGTTCGGGGATGTGGAAAAGCGGGATGGGAGTCGCTGTCGACCGTAGTCCTGGGGTGCAAGATCAAAAACCCGACTTCTCGTAAGACCGCAAGAAACGGGGCACCGCGCTTTCGTTGGGGTGAAAAGTACGTTGGTGGAGTGTGCAGGATTTTGCAAACAGGTGCGCTCCCGATGACAGTTCTTGACAAGGACTTGCGAGAATTTTTTCAATCGAAGATTGATTCGGCGAGGGGCTTGGGCTATCCTGTGAAAGGAATTACGGCCTCATCGAGGCTCGTTGGAGGATTTATGGAATGGACCGCTCCCGCTTTTGAAGAAGTTTGCTTGAACTGCGAGATCAACTCTTACGCCAGCGCGAAGCTGTAACCGTAGCCTCTTCCCCGGTTGCGTTGTCATTCAAACGGTCGAGGATCGCACGATAACTTGTGCGATGCGCTCGGCTGCGTGTCCGTCCCATAGTGGGATGTTCGTCTGTACTCTGCCTGCTTGTAGTTTCTCGCGAAGGATTTCTTCCGCCGCTGCCTTCAGCCGCTTCACATCTCTTCCGACCAGTTGATTGGTTCCCTGCTTGAGCGTAATGGGCCGTTCTGTGTTTTCGCGCACGGTGAGGCATGGCACTCCCAGAAAAGTCGTTTCTTCCTGAATGCCACCGGAGTCGGTGATAACGATCGACGCGCGCTGCTGGAGCGCGAGGAATTGGAGGTAGGGCAGCGGTTCGGTCAGGCGGAAGCGTCCGTGATTGGCGGTGAGTGAAGGCAAGCCTGCGATTCTCTGACGCGTCCGCGGATGAACGGAAAATACCACATTGAGTTGGGCGCTGAGGTCGGCGAGAGCAGCCATCATTTCCTGGAGCCACGGAAGATCGTCCACGTTCGCAGGGCGATGGAGAGTTACCAGCGCATAGGGCTGCGAGATCTCGTTGGGGAATTCTTTCTTGGAGCGCGGAAGCAGGCAAACCAGCGTGTCGATCATGACGTTGCCGACGCGATGAATCTTTGTGGCAGCGATTCCCTCGCGCAGCAGATTTTCGTCGCCGTCTGAGGAGGGAGTGAAGAGCAGATCGGAGAGTTGGTCGGTGACGAGACGGTTGATTTCCTCGGGCATGGATCGGTCGCCGGAGCGAAGTCCGGCTTCGACATGACCCACGCGAATGCCGAGCTTGGAGCTGACCAAAGCGGCGGCAACGGTTGAGTTCACATCGCCATAGACGAGAACGAGATCCGGTTTCCGATCGAGAAGAACTGGTTCGATGGCAGCCATGACTGCCGCCGTCTGCTGCGCGTGGGTACTGGAACCGACTCCGAGATTGAAATCGGGAGCGGGCATTTCGAGCTGCTGAAAAAACACATCGGACATTGCGGCGTCGTAGTGCTGGCCGGTGTGCACCAAAGTTTGGCGGACTTTAGTCTTGGACGCTTCGGGATATGACTCAATCGCGCGGAGCACGGGGGCGGCTTTCATGAAATTGGGACGGGCTCCGACGACGTGAAGGACGTGCATGGGTTTGACGAGATTGTATCTGCTTCTGAGTGCGAGCTCGCCGGAGCGATAGGCAAAAAGCAGGTTCCTCACCGCCGCTTCGCGGCGATTCGGAATGACAAGATTTAATGATTCGGAATGACAAGATTTAATGATTTGGAATGACAACCTTGATAAAGAAGCGAATTAGCCGGCTTGGGCGTTAAGCAGAGCGGGGTCTTGCGCGCGCAGTGCAATCACCTCGGCTGAGTGCGCGAGAGTGCGATCGAGAGCGTCGGCGAGAGCGATGGGAAACTCCGTGGTGAGAAGGTTCACATCAACTTGCAGGTTGCGGGACGAATATAGCCGATGGACGGTCAGCGTACCGCAATGGCGGTTGGCGGAACTGAGCAGATCGAGAGAGATTGTCCATAGGGCCGAACCATCGAAGTCTCCCGATGAACCGGCCTTGCTCCAGCGAAATGCGCTGGCAGCGTGACGCGACGCTGGCTCATCCCGATTAACAAAAACGAACGCGCCGGGAAGCAGGTCGAGTGTCAGATCGAATCCGTCGAAGTCGTTGCTTCCGAAGGCGGCGAGAAGAATGCGGCGGACCTGCTCGTAGTCGCGGGCGACTTTGAGTTCTTCGGTGGCGCGGCGAATGGCCAGATTATTGACGAATATCTGTGGCTGGTCGAGTGTGCGGTGAGCAACGCGGGCAAGTTCTCCAAATTCCAGATAGCCGAGGTGCTGAACGCCAATCCAGATGCCGACTCCGATCACGGCGAGAACCAAGCCGAGAGAACTTCCCGTCGGCCAGAGCAGGAACAGGCTGAGCATGGCGAAGATCGCGGAGACGCCGTAAAGCAGAATCACGACCTGTCGATGCGTCATGCCGTGCTGCAAGAGCTTGTGGTGGATATGCTCGCGGTCGGCGGTGAAGATGGGACGTCCGCTGATGAGACGGCGAATCACCGACAGAACGGTTTCCAGAATCGGCAGGCCGAAGGAAACTATGGGAATCGCGACAGCGACAATCGTGGGAGCTTTTTGCGCACCATTGAGAGCCAGGGCGCTGAGAAGAAAGCCGATGAAGAGGCTGCCGGAATCTCCCAGAAAAATTGTCGCGGGATTGAAGTTGTAGCGCAGGAAGCCAAGGATTGCGCCGGCGAGCGCGATGGTCATGAGTTCGACAAGCGCGGGACCATTCAGCACTGCGACGACGAACATCACGATCGTCGAGAATAGAGCCGCTCCGGCGGCGAGGCCATCGAGACCATCAATCAGGTTGAAGGCGTTGGTGATCGCGAGGACCCAAAGAACAGTCAGGACGAGGCCGACGTACCACGGCAGGGCGCGGTCGCCGAGCACAACCGGGATGTTGACGATGCGAAGGCCGCCTGCGTAGAGCATCACGGCGGCGATCGCCTGCACCGCGAATTTAAAATACGCGCCCACGCCGCGAAGATCGTCGTAGACTCCGAGCAGAAATACGAGCGCAGCCGGGACGAGAATCGTCCCCATAGTCTTAAGAAAATGAGGATGCAGTTGCGGATGGCGCTCCGCCCAAATTGCAGTCAGCCCCATGCAGAGGCAGAAGCTAATGAAGATGGCGACGCCGCCAAGACGCGGCAGAGGAGTGGAGTGAAGATGACGTTCCTGATTGGGAGCGGCTACCCATCCGCGCGCGCTGGCGAAGTTGCGCACGTAGCGAGTCAGCACGAAGGCTGACAGCAAGGCCGAGAAAAACAATCCCAGGCAGATAACAGTCAACTACGCCACCTCTGCACAAACCGACCGCTGGGTATGCAATTCATGCACCTTTGTGACACAAGTATCGCAGCGACGCGCGGCCGATAGTAGTGAGTCCAGAGATTCCTGTTGGATTTGGAGTTGCTTCTGAATCTAGCAGTACCAAAACGGGACTTCAATCCATGGCGCGGAAAAAAGCTGTGGAAAACTACAGGACAGGTGCTCAAATCGCGACGAGGCCGAACGATGCTATGTGCTAAACTTCTCGTCAAGTTCCAAGCAAAAAGTCAGGGGTCCTTTTGATGGAGTCGGGCAGCCCGGGATGGAATTGCCGCGCGCAGGCTTTTTGGGTAGTGTTGGCAGCTGTTCTGGCCGTCCCCGGAATTGCAGCCGCGCAGCAGAGTACCGAGCCGAATCCCAATAACGCACCTTCCGCATTGCCTCCCGCGCAATCTGTACCCCAGACGGCCGTGAGCGTCCCGGGTGGGCAAGCAAACCCTGCAAAAAACGACAGCGCGGAGAACGACGACTCGAATCAATCCGCAAGGCTTGGACCCGGCGACCTCATTGAAGTCAATGTCTACAACGTGCCGGAACTGACAAGCAAAGTCCGCGTAAGCAACGGGGGTGATGTCTACCTTCCCCTGATTGACTACGTGCACATTGATGGCCTCACCCAGGAAGAGGCGCAGACAGTGATCGAAAAACGACTGGCGGACGGTGGGTTCGTTCGAAGTCCGCATGTCACGATCTTCGTGGATGATGCTGCGTCGCAGGGTGTAACGATTATCGGTGAGGTCGGGAAGCCTGGGATTTATCCGGATACAGCGGACCGAAAACTGTACGAAATGATTTCTCAGGCGGGCGGATTCAGCCAGCAGGCTTCTCGAAAAATTTCAATTATCCGGCGTAATCAGTCCGACCCCATCCATGTCGAGTTGCCGCGCAATCTTGCAGATGATACGAGCAAGAACATCGACGTTCTGCCGGGCGATACCATCACCGTGCCGCGCGCGCCGATTATCTATGTGGTCGGAGACGTAGGCAGGCCGGCGGGCTTGCTGGTCGACAACGGGCAACTTACCGTGTTGCAGGCGCTGGCGCTGGCCGGCGGAACGAACAAAACGGCGAAGCTGGGCGGGGCGCGCATCATTCGTAAAGGGCCGACGGGGATGACCGAAACCAAAGTCGGGATCAAGAAGATGCTGGAAGCCAAATCTCCGGACGTGACCTTGCAAGCGGACGATATTTTGTTCGTGCCGGTCAGTGGGGGAAAGGTGGTTGCCGCCAGAAGTTTTGAAGCCGCCATGGCAGCCGCGACCGCACTTTCGATTTATGCGGTCCATCCTTGAGAAGATTTCTGAATTGTGATTTTGGTTGAAGGACCTTTGGTCGTGTTGTGATTCCAGCCGCTAGCTTCCGCTTGTTATCAACCTGTTGAGAACTTCGAGGTATTTTCTTGCGGTGTAGACGCGGGAAAAATTCCTGACAATGTAGTTCCGTCCCTTTTCACCCTGCGCTTTGCCGAGCGCTGGAGTTGCCTTCAGTTGATTGATCGCCGAGACAAGGGCGTCGCTGTTTTCTGGCTCGATGGCTAGTCCCGCGGCGGATTCTTCGACAATCTGGCGCGCCTGGCCGTCTACACCCAGAATCACCGGGCGCGCGCAGGACATAAATTCGAGCAATTTTGTGGGAATGACTGTCTTGAAGACATCTGTTTTCTTGAGAAGAACAAGACAGGCGTCCGAAGCGGAGATGAATGCGGGGATTTTATCACGCGGCTGCTGATCGAGAAACTTGACATTGATCAGGCCGCGTACTTGAGCCAAAGCTCTGACCTTTTCTTTTTCGGCGCCTTCGCCGATCAGAAGAAACAGCACATCGGGGATTTCACGCTTAAGTTTGCTTGCAGCATCGAGGAGGGTTTCGAGGCCGTGGGCGTTTCCCATTGTGCCGATGTAGCAGACGAGAAACTTCGATTCGGCGCCGAGTTCGCGGCGCAGCGCATTGGTGACGGTTGCTAGGACCGGCGAGAAAAGATCGGTTTCAACTCCGTTTTCGACGATGGCGATTTTTTCTTCGGGCACGTGCCAGCGATGGATGAGGTGATCCTTGAATGCAGGAGATACGACGACGATGAGATTGGCTTTCTCGTACAGAAAGGCTGCTACTTTTGCCAAAGCCTGATGAAGAACGGAGTCTTCGCCGCTGGCGCCGACGGCAGCGAGCGATTCCGGCCAGAGGTCGCGGACTTCGAAGACGAATGGAATCTGCCGCGAAAAGGAGAGCCACCAACCGGAGAGTCCGACGAGAAGTTGAGGAGATGAAGCAATCACGACATCGGGGCGCGGAAGGGCCAATCCTCGCAGCGCCGCGGAGATGCAGAAAGAAGCATAGTTGCGCATGCGCTCGTGCGCTTTGCGATTGGGGAGTGGCCATAGCCAGGTGCGGTAAATGTGGATGCCGTTGATGTCTTCGTCGTACGTCAAGCGGCGCAAGCGGGGACGCCATTCTTCGGGAACAATTCCGGTCGGATGATTCGGGAATCCCGTTAGTACCGAGACTTCGTGCCCGGCTTCGACCCAATGGCGGGCGAGTTCGGAGGCGCGAGCGGCGGGCGCACCCATCTCCGGCGGGAAATATTGGGAGACATAGAGAATCTTCACAGGACACTAGAGGCTACCGCATAAGTGAGGTTCCGGGTAGGCAGGGTGGTAAAGCGTCTGTTTTCAGCTCTTGTAGTTTGCAACTTCGGTAACGTGGAGCTCGATTTGGACCAACATCGAGGCAGCATCAAGTTGCGGGCCACGCGAGTTCTAGTAATAGCAGAGCTTGAAAACGCTTTTGTAGCAGAGCGCGCGGGTGCGCTTGGCGCGGCTGCGGGTATAACTTTGCCAGCGGTCTGCGATCCGCAGAAATTCTTCTTCTCCCGTCAGGCGGTGCATCATGCGAAGTTGCACGATGTGAAGGTGATGATAGAAGCGGCTGGCGACCATCGGCATGCGGGTGCCGGATTGTTCGTAGAGCGACCAGAATCCGAGATCGTAGCGGTCAAGATTATGCAGGAGGGTGCGGACCGCGCGAGTGAAAAGTTCTTGTGCCGTGGCATCTTTCGTAGCCAGGAAGTAGTCATGGATTCCCCAGACCGCCCAGATGAATCCGTTGAGAATATGTGTAGGCGGGGAAACGATGTATTCCTCGAACCAGAGGTCTCCGGAGGCGTCGGTGAAGGCGACGCCTCCGTCTTCGATTGAATGCTGAAAACTGGCGAATGCGCGGCGTGCGGCTTCGAGATAACGCCAATCGTTTGATTCCTTGTGAGCGCGAACCAGAACTGAAATTCCCTGCCCTTGCGCCAGCGCCGAATACCAAGGGGATTTGAGCGTGTCGCGGTATTCCCAATCGAAGTGGTGGTTCCAGACGGAGAGTCCATGAGAGTTCTGTTCGAGATTTGCGACCAGCCAATCGGCTACCAGAAAGAATTTTCTGCGGCGATCAGGGTCGTTTGTGCTGCGCCAAAGGTTGTAGTTCCCGAGGCCGTATTGTGCGATAGCGATGGGGTTGTATTGCAGGCCGATGCGTCCGTGATAGTCGAGTTGGGGAATTCCGAATTCGTCGTAAGCGCCCTGATAGTTTGCCTTCCCGGTGAAGGGCATGTAGTACTCACCGGGTTCGGCGGCGCTGGCACGGAGATTCTCAGTTGGAGTTTCGTGCCAAAAGGTTAAGTGGCTCTTGCCGCCCAGCAGGTAGGCGCTGAAGATGCGGCGGTAATAGGAGAGACGGGGCAAACATTCATATTACGGCAGCGGGAGGTTGCGCTTGCGTTCGTTCGGTTCGTCCGCGGACTTTCGCGTTTTGGAAAAGCCCCACTTCTCGCAAGAACCGTGGAAAATGGGGCACCCAAGCTCCGCTCTGGACCACACGATCGAGTCTTACCCCGGTCAAGAAATCTTGTAGAGCGTCATTGCCATGTCGTCCGGTTGGACCGCGATTGTGGTTACAGCGAGGACATTGGTCGCGTTGTGGCCGTCGGGGAAGAATCCATTGCCGTACTGGAAGAAGCGCATGGGCCAGCGGTCCTTTTGCCATGTAAGCAGCGGTTGCCACGGTTCGTGGCGATTCGCGCCTGCTCCGTAAATGCGAACTTCGCGGTCGCGATTCACTTTGCTTGGCTCGATCATGGTGGAGAAGAAAACATTGGCGCCGGCGCGGCAGCCGTAGATAGAGGAGTTGCTGATTGGGGAGAGCTGCACCAGGTTGCCTGCGTGGTCGAGATGGTAGATGAAATTTTGTTCCAGCGGAGTGTCGGTAGAAAAGAGCAATCCACTTTCTGTTGGAACGGCTGCGACGGCGCGGGCCTGCTGGTTGCCCTGAAGAACTGTTTCGACGCAACTGAAGTCACAGGCTGCTCGGAGAATCCGGCATTCATCGCCGTAATCGCCGGTGAGCACCCAAAGGCAATCTGCCCACGGATCGTGGACGATGTTGTGGACATGGCGAATCGCGCCTTTCTGAAATGTATACGCAGGGCTCCAGGCCTCTCCGTCGCTTGAACCGTAAATGTGAACCTCGTCGCGGGAGGCGTTGTCGAAATATTCTCCCCAAAAAATGGCGCCCCCGGGGATTGAGGTGATATGAAGCGGGCGAGTGCCACGGGTGACCTTGTGCGTTCTGCGAAATTCGGATTCGCCAGGGCGGAGCGAGAGAATTGCTCCCGGAACAGCGGCAACGATTTCTCCAGACGAAAGGATGGCAAGCGCATGAAAGCCATCGCGGAAGAGGCGGGATGTGAGCGCATTCGCGGAAGACAGTTTGCGCTTCCAGCCGGGGTTGAAAGTCGCAACGGGCTGCCAATTGACGCGAGAAGTGTCGTCTACTTTTGCGCGGAGAAGTTCGTACCGACGGGAGGCGTAGAGCACGTCGCCGGACCATGCCAGTGCGCGGAGATTCGGGAAGCGCGCGATGCAGGTAAGTGCGAGGGCGCGGCTATCATGGGGCGGGATTTTGTGCGTGGATGCCAAAGTCAACGTCCCCGCCCTATTCCGCCACAAAACGGCCGGATGAAAACGGGGCATTCTCGAGATATCTTTGGCAGCATATTACGGCAGGAAGGTTTTCATGCAGAAACAGCTTCCTCCGGCTTTTTCAAATTCGGAGGTATCTACGATGACCGGAGTCAGATTTTCCTGTTTGAGAATCGTCTCTAACTGCGGGGTGATGTGCGACGTGAGGTAGCGTCCGTTGATGACGATTCCATTGCCCATGAAGCGGTGGGCCTCTTCGGCATCGAGAAGGTGAATCCGCGTGAAGTTTTTGTGGATTGTCTCCAGGGCCTCACTCGAAAATCCTCCGGCGAAGATCAGGGCGGCTTCTTTGCTGAGCGGGCACAGGCAGGTATCGAGGTGGTAGCAATAGGGGTCGACGAGCTCGAGCGGAACTACCGGAATGCTCATATCGGACATCGCGGACGAAAACTTTTCAATCCCGCCGCGGGTGCTGCGAAAGCCGTAGGCTCCGTAGATGCGTAATCCGTCAGGATGCCAAAGAAGATCGCCGTGACCTTCGAGGTAGTCCTCCCCGAAATCGAGATTAATAATGCGATAGTCATGGGCGCGGCACCACTCCGTATAGAAGGGGACTTCGCGGTGGCGCGATTCGTAGACCATGCGGCTGGGGACGGCAAACTTGCCATATCCCGGCTTTTCGCCGAAGAAAATCTGGTTGGCGGCGAAAACCATGTCCTCAAGGCCTTCAGCAGGGGCAATTGTCTCGATCTCGCATCCGCTCTGTTGCAGGGCATTGCATAGGTTCCGCCACTGCAGGCGGGCCTTTTCGCGATCCACTGGACGGTCCTTGGACATGTAGGGATTCTTTTTGTCTACAACGTCGAAGAAATCAGGAGGGCAAACGAGCACCTTGGGCATGGCGAGATGGTAGCTGGCGCGATGCGACAGCGTAAAGCACCAAGGATGACGGAGTGTCGGCAGGCGTTGCCGACGAATCGGCAAGCCTGGGCAGATTCACGAGAAAAGTTCATGAGACTAAAGGTCAAAGGGTAATGGCAGCGAACTTGCTGCGGGTTTGATCGAGGCCCGTTGATGCTCAGCCAGTGCGCCAACCCGGAATGCGGCAAGCCCTTTGTGAAACTGCGTGAAGGCAAGTTGTTTGTGGTTGAAAAAGCCGATTGCGCGCAGCCACGGCGCCAGAAGCGATCAATCGAACACTACTGGCTTTGCGATGAATGTGCGCCTACATGGACGCTTGTGTATGACTTGCGCGGCATTTCAGTAGTTCCGTTGAGGCGTCCGATGGCCCTCGCTGGCCCCGAAGGCCGGACCGCCCAAGCGAATGTTCGCTCTACCGTTCGTTAGTCGTAGCCGTGCTTCCCCCAAGTTTTCCAGTCTTCACGAACGCACTGGATCATAGCTTCCGTGTGGCGGTGAAGCCATTTGCGTTTTTGCTTTCGCATGTGGTCGAGGATTGCCTTACGGGAATTGTTGGTCCCAAGATGAACGTTCGCTGTGTCCGATCCCATGGCACGGAGCAGGCGCAGTTCTTCTCCCTGCACGTGAAGTGTTGACAGCTCAACTCGACAGCAGTGTGGGCTAAGGCGGCGAACGATCCAGCGGCCGCGGAGCTGAACGAAGGGATCGGGGCAGCGCACGGCTCGGCCGATGATCATCTGGTAGAGAATGTCGGTTGGGCCTTTGTGGTCGCAGGCCCAATGACAAGCCGAGGCGACCAGGGCCTTGGCCTCGCGTGCAATTCTGCCGCCGTTCCAATTGGCAATCGCGACGTAGCGCTGTCGTCCAAGGCTTCCCAGGCCGGCGATGCGGTGGATCACGCGATACTTCAGGCCGTGCGCGGGCAGCAAATGCTCAAGGGCATCTGTTGCGCTGAGCGGGATTGTGCCTTTGAAGGCTGGGATTGCATCCATCTTTGCCCAGAATGGGACCGGTTCGCGCAGTTCATTAATGGCGAGTTTCCTCAGCCAGTCATTTTTTTCTTCCAGGACAAAGGGCGATCCCTGAACGCGGAGCGCTTCCTCATAGCCATCGAGGATGGCGTCGCAGATGTCGCGCGGTTTCAGAGGCAGATGACCGGCTTCGACCGCGAGGTGGGCGCTTACGGCGAGCCGCACAAGATCGTTCGCATAGCCCATGGGATAGGCTTCGTCGAAGTCATTTACTCCCCAAATCAGGCGGCCTTCGATGTCGCGCCAGGTGCCGAAGTTCTCCACGTGCAAATCTCCGACTGCGAGCACATGTGGGGACTGCGCCAAATCCGGACAGACCTGAGGCCACATCTGCGCCCAGCGGTAATAGGTGGCTCGGAGGAAGGGGAAAATTCCCGCCTTCATGCTGGCATGTTTTCGCTGGAGATCTTTCTGGATGAGATTTGTGCGGTGACCGAGCCACTCTTCGTACTGGCGGGTCGCTTTTACTATGTTCATAGCAGGCGAACGATAGCTGCGGTGTGGGGGGAAGTCAACGACGCAGCTAGTGGAAGAAGGCCGAGCTTCGCTCGGCGGACAGCCGGGGGCGGCTGTCTCTACATGTGTGTTTTCAATGACACAGTTGTCGCCTCCCTGCCACACGAATTCATTCCGTCAAAAGCGCTAACCACTTTATTTTAAAAGGGATGGTCGGTGGTTACAGCGCTGCAACCTGACATAGCGCATTTCAGGAGGAGTTATGGAGATGGCGATGACATTCATGGCTGCGGTGGGAGGGATGGTCTTCTCGCTGGCGATTGCCCTGCTGGCCGAAGAACTGATCTTTGGTCAGGTGTTCCGGATTTTCTTTTCGCATCGGGTTGCAGCGAAAGCTCACCAGAAGCAGTAGCTTTGGTGGAGACTCGTGAGGAACTTGTTGCTGCCTCCGTTTTGAAGGTTCGTCGCCGTAACGGCGAATCACAACAATCTGGACTGGCTTTCGTCGCAACTTTCCCGCTTCTCGCAAAGACCGCGAGAACTGGGGCACCCGACGTACTGCACGCGACAGGCGAGTTTACAGACGGTGTCCAAACAGTAAAAGGGGGCGAAAACTGGCGTGCCGTGGCTACGGTTATAATCTGGCTATCCCAAACGCAACTGCGAACTCAGCGAGCGGTGATTCGCGCTCTGCATCTCTCTCCTGCATTTTCAGGCAATCCTTTGTGCTGATCTCTGTGTTAGTCCTTGGTTTGGCGATCGCTGCACATGCTGTGGACTGGAGCGCGCCCGAGCACGAGCTCGCGCACAAGATCGTGGCGTTAACCGGGAACGCTGCGATTTCACTGTCTTTTGAGAACCGCTCGTCGCTGGGAAGGCGCGATGCCGAGATCATCCAGAACGGATTGCGCGGTTCGCTAGTTGCGATGGGAGTGCAGTTTGTTCAGAACGATCCTGCCGCGGCCAAGGTTGTGATCTCGTTTTCGGAGAATGTGACTTCCTACGTTTGGGTGGCACAGGTGCAGAAAACAGGTAGCGACACAGCCGTTGTGATGGTGCAAGTCCCGCGGGCGGCAAGCATCCGTTCTGCGCGTGAATCTGTGCCAATAAATTTGCGGAAGGTTTTGCTATGGAGCCAAGCGGAGCAGATTCTCGATGTGGCGGTGCTGGAAGAAAATGTACGCGTCGCGGTGCTGTCTCCCGAAAAAGTTTTCGTCTATCGGATTCGTGGTGGAAATCCGGCATTGGAAGGAGCAGCGGAAATCTCCCATTCAACGCCGTGGCCTCGAGATTTGCGCGGGAGAATTGTTCCCGCCGGGGACCACATGCTCGACGTGTACCTGCCCGGCATCGCATGTCACAGTTCGGCGGGCGGAGCCTTCATATTGAACTGTCGTGAAGAAAATGACCCCTGGCCGTTGATCTTCGCGAGTTCGGGTGGAGCTGGCACCAGTTCTCAAGTGATGGCACAGGCATTCTTCGAGGCATCTCGGAATTTCTTCACTGGTGTTGAAACGCCCCCTGGTGGGTGGTTGAAGATTGTCCCGCAGTTTTATTCGGCGGCGCTGATTCCGCGCGATGGCGATGCGCTCTGGCTGTTCGCGTCCGTGAACGGGTCAATTCATATCGTCGACGGCGCTGCGGATCGCGTGACGAACCTGAAGTGGGGCAGCGATCTTACCAGCTTACGAACGTCTTGCGGCGCGGGATGGCAGGTACTGGCGACAAGTCCTGTCGAGGACGGATCTGATTCGGTACGGGCATATGAAGTTCCCGAGCGCGATCCTGTGGCGGTCAGCGCGGCGGTTGATTTTTCAGGACCGATTTCTGCGCTGTGGGCAGAGGCAAAGGGCGATAGCGCGGTCGCGATTGCCAGAAATCCGGAGACAGGCAACTATGAAGCTTTTCGCCTGGCAGTGGCTTGCGGCCAGTAGTCTGCTGCTTGCGGCTGTCGTAGCAAGCGGTGAGACGCGACCGCGTTATGGCGGCACCCTACGCATCGAGATGCGCGCCGCTCTGTCGTCGTTGGACCCTGCCGATCGCAATGTTCCCGATTCATTCGGGCGGAGAAACGTTACTGCCTTGATCTTCGACACCCTCGTGACATTCGACGACACTGCACACATCAAGCCTGCTCTGGCGGAGTCGTGGCAGGCAGCGGGTCAGGAGTTGAGGCTTCACATCCGGCATGACGTGAAGTTTCATGACGGAACATCTCTGACTGCGGAAACTGTGGCAGCATCGTTGCGATTTGCGAATCCTTCGTGGAAGGTAATGGCAGAGCCTGACTCAGTCACGATTCAGGGCGATTTTTCCGAAGAGGAATTACTGGCCCAACTCACGTTGTCACGAAATGCGATCGTGAAGCGGGATGCGGGAAAAGTCAGCGGTACGGGCCCGTTTCATATTGTGGACTGGCAGAGCGGAAGCAGATTGACTTTGGCGGCTGAAGACAATTGCTGGAGGGGCCGCCCGTTTCTGGATTCGATCGCGGTCGAGATGGGAAAGAGTTATCACGATCAGATGACGTCGCTGCAATTAGGCAGGGTCGATCTGATAGAAGTTTCACCCGAGCAGGTGCGGCGCATTTCCCAAGAAGGACGCGGGATCGCAAGTTCGATGCCGATTGAATTGGTCGCACTAGTGTTCGCGCGCGAGGCTTTATCTCCCGAAGAGCAAGCGCTTCGATCCGCTTTAGCTTTGAGCGTTGATCGGACCGCAATCCGAGATGTTCTGCTACAAGGGGCAGGAGAGGCTGCTGGCAGCATCCTTCCCATTTGGATGAGCGGGTACGGATTTGTGTTTTCATCGGGCGTAGATCTTAGCAAGGCGCGTCAATTGCGGGGCCAAGCTGCGACAATTCCTAACTGGAGACTGGGATACGACACAGGTGATCCGCTCGATCGATTGCTTGCGGAACGGATCGCGTTGAATGCGCACGACGCTGGATTGGCTCTGCAGACGACATCGTCGCCCAGCCCGGATTTATGGATCGCTCACCTTCCACTCGAAGGCGACGCGTGGAATTCGTTAGGAAAACTAGCAGACCAAATGGGCGTACCGCTCACGAAAAGGCATGGCTCGCTGGAGGAACTCTACGCGGCGGAGCAGGCGATCCTTAAGAGCGGACGGATCATCCCGCTGCTTCATCTTCCGGCTTCCTATGTTGCTTCGCCCGGTTTGCGAAACTGGCGAGTGCGGTCCGAGGGGACAGTGAGCCTCGACGACGCGTGGCTGGAGAGCGCCAGGCAATGACGTTTCGACGCAAACTTCTGATCGTTTTCGCGCTGACAGTTTTTCTTTCGGTCGCTGGCGTCGCGCTGGCGGTGCTCGCGCTCACACGCAACGCGTTCGAGAAAAGCGAGGACGAGCAAACCACAGCTTTGGTCACGCAATTCCAGCGGGAGTTTGAACATCGCGGGGGAGACGTGGCGCAGCGCGTTGAGAGGATTGCGGGGTTGGACCTCGTTTTGCGAATGGCGGCCGCTGGTCACACGACGTCCGCAGACTCAGCCAGCTATCTGGACCTTGCCCATTCGATTGCCGAGAGCTGGCAGCTCGATTTTCTGGAATTTCTGGACGAGGACGGAAAAATCATATCTTCGGCACAATCGCCGGCGAAGTTCGGGTATCCGGATCCTGCGTTTGAAAGTCTTTCCCGGCTCAATCAACAACCCGCATTCCTGAAGCTCGAAGAATTGCAGGATTCCAATGCACTCGGGTTGTTTGCGGTAAGGGCGACGCGAGTGGGGGACCATCCTGTTTATGTGGTCGGCGGGCGGCGGCTGGACCGGAATTTTCTTTCGGCGCTCGACTTGCCGCCGGGCATGCGCGTTCTGCTCTACGAGAATCGGACAGAGCGTTTTTCGGCAGAGTCGCTGTTGGATCCCGGCTCCGGAAGGAATGGAACCCATTCAGCCGACAAGTTGGCTGCCCTCGTGAATGCCGTGCAGCATTCGGACAAGGAGATGACCGGCGTTGTGAAGTGGTCTCCGGACCCGGCGGACGAGGAGGTATTTCACGCGATTCCATTGCGTGGCGCGGGGCAAGATAGGGCACTCCTGGGAATTCTGCTGATCGGAAATTCCCGTGCGGCTTACGCCGAGTTAAAGCAACGGATTCGCGATTCGGCACTGCTGGTCGGGGGAGCGGGAATCGTTCTGGCAATTCTGCTGAGCAGTTGGGCAGCGGGGCGAGTTACGCGTCCGGTGGAGCGTTTGGCGCATGCGGCGCAAGAGGTAGCCGGCGGAAACTGGAGTTCGCAGGTCGAGGTCAGCGGGAGAGACGAGATCGGACAACTGGCTGATTCGTTCAATCGAATGACCGCAGAGTTGCTTGCGCAAAAAGAACGGCTGGTGCAGACCGAACGCGTAGCAGCATGGCGGGAACTGGCGCGGCGGCTGGCGCATGAATTGAAGAATCCGCTGTTCCCGCTGCAACTCACGGTGGAAAACCTGGTGCGGGCCCGAACGCACAATCCGGAGCAGTTTGAGGAAGTGTTCCGGGAGAGTTCGAGTACCCTGCTGGCGGAGATTTCAAACCTGAAGGCAATTATTCAGCGGTTCAGCGAGTTTTCCAGGATGCCCCAGCCGCAGTTGCAGCGAGTGAAGATCAGTGAGATTGTGAGCGCAGTCGTGCAATTGTTTCAGGCGCAGTTGAAATCGTCGGGGCGGGCAGCAATCACGTGCAAGCTTGATCTGGATGAAAGTTTGGAGCCAGTTGAGGCCGATCCCGAGTTGTTGCATAGGGCGGTCTCGAATCTTGTGCTCAACGCGATGGATTCGATGCCGAACGGAGGCACCTTGACGCTGCGAACTCGACGCGAGGAGCGGAAGGCGGTGATTGAAGTCGCCGATACCGGATCTGGAATGACGCGAGAAGAGTGCGAGCGCATCTTCACTCCCTATTACACGAGTAAGCAGCACGGAACCGGGCTGGGACTTGCTATTGTTCAATCGGTGGTGAGCGATCACGGCGGGCGAATCTGCGTCAGGAGCGAACCGGGCCGAGGGAGTACATTTGTGATTGAGTTGCCGTTCGAAAGGCATTAACCGCAAAGGACATTTAAGGAAGACCGTGGCGAAGAAGGCGCATCTTTTGATCGTTGACGACGAAGCCAACACGCTGGCTTCCCTGTCTCGGGCATTTCGGCTGGCGGGACACGAGGCGACCGTCTGCGACAACGCGACGCGCGCGCTGGAGCTGGCGAAGTCCGAGAACTTCGATTTGATCTTCTCGGATGTTGTGATGCCGGGTAAAGATGGGTTGGCCCTGCTCGAGGAGTTGAAACAGCTCGGGATTACGGCTCCGGTGGTGATGATGTCGGGGCAGGCACACATCGAGATGGCGGTGAAGGCAACACGATTGGGCGCGCTGGATTTCCTGGAAAAGCCGGTCTCCACCGACAAGTTGCTGCTGACGGTCGACAATGCACTCAAGCTGCAACGGCTGGAGAGCGAGAACCGGCAGCTTAGGCAACAACTGGGCAAACATGAGATTGTGTGGAACGGTGACGCGATGCGGCGCGTCATGGCTCAAGTCGAGCGAGTGGCGACGAGTGAGTCGCGAGTTTGCATTCTCGGCGAAACCGGGACGGGCAAGGAGTTGGTTGCGCGAACGATTCATGACCGAAGCGCACGGGCCAATGGCCCATTTGTGACTTTGAACTGCGCGGCGGTGCCAGCGGAGTTGATTGAGTCGGAACTGTTCGGACATGAGAAGGGTTCGTTCACGGGAGCATCAGGGCGTCACACTGGTAAGTTCGAACAGGCGGACCAGGGCACAATCTTTCTCGATGAGATCGGCGACATGCCGTTGCACATGCAGGCCAAGTTGCTGCGTGTGCTGGAAGAAGGAGAAGTCGAACGTATCGGCGGCGATAAGCCGGTTTCGGTGAACGTTAGAGTGGTGGTCGCGACTCATCGCGATCTGGAAGCGCGGGTACGGGAAGAAAAGTTCCGGCAGGATTTGTTTCATCGCATCTATGTTTTTCCGCTCGTTCTTCCTCCGTTGCGCGAACGGCGCGATGATATCCCATCACTTGTGGAACATTTTGCCGCGCAGGTCTCTGCGCAAAACGGATGGAAGCTGGTGCCTTTCAGCAGCAACGCGATCGAGGCATTGCAATCGTATTCGTGGCCCGGGAATGTTCGCGAACTGCGGAATATGGTGGAACGCTTGATGCTGCTTGCGACCGAGGGTCAGGTTGATGTCGAGATGGTCGAATCCGCTTTGCCGAAAAGCAGAGTAGGAGCGGGGGTTTCCGGCACGATGGGATCCGGCGCGCTGGCCGATCGGGTGCAGTCGTTCGAGCGCGAGGTGATTCTGGGTGAACTGAAACGCGCCCAAAACAACATGAGCGCGGCCGCGAAAGCGCTTGGCCTGGAGCGCAGTCACCTGTATAAGAAAGCGGAGCAACTCGGAATCGATCTGCGGGCGCTGCGACGGGAGCAGGGCCCGTCAGAGTGACTCCGGGTCAATTGCCGCAACTGGAGACTGCTTTGGCGCGAGCTTTCCTCACCTCATTTATTTTTTTCCTTTTCGCCATTTCTGTTTTTGCCGTTGAACCGCCTTCTCCGCCGGCATACGGCGTGCGCATGGAGAAGACATGGATTCCCATGAAAGACGGCATCCGCCTCGCGGCTACCTTGTACATGCCAGACGGCGCGAAGGCAGGAGAGAAGTTCCCTGCTCTGCTCGAATATCTGCCGTACCGCAAGGATGATGGCACGGCGGCCGAAGATTATTCCAAGCATACGTACTTTGCGCGGCGAGGATATGTCGGCGCACGTGTGGACATCCGCGGATTCGGCGCGAGCGAAGGCGTTCCGCCGGAGCGGGAATATTCAGAGCAGGAGCAAGTCGATGGCGAACAGGTAATCGCGTGGCTCGCGCATCAGGCGTGGTCGAACGGAAACGTCGGCATGTTCGGAATTTCGTGGGGCGGTTTTACCGCTGAACAGATGGCGATGCGTCACCCTCCTGGATTGAAGGCGATTGTTGCAGTGTGCGCGACCGCGGAATTGTTTCACGACGACGTTCACTACATCGACGGCATGGCGCACTTCGACGAATTTGAATTGAACATGGACATGGCCCAGGGCTGGGTTGGCGCGCCGGACTATTCTCTCGATGAAAAAACGCTCGGCCCGCGATTCGATACGCCACCTTGGTCGCTGCTTTATCTAAAACATCAGCACGATGGGCCATTCTGGCGCGAGCGAGTGCGTCCCCTGAGCGATATTACGATTCCAACATTTCTGATCGGCGGTATGCAGGACGGATACCGTGACAATATTCCCGATATGCTGATGCAGTCGAAAGCGCCCATTCGCGCGATTCTGGGACCATGGAACCACTCGTTCCCAAATAATGCGGATTTCGGGCCGCGCGTGGAATGGCGCGACCAGGCCGTGCGCTGGTTCGACCACTGGCTGAAAGGGCGAGACACTGGTGTTGAGCATGATCCGCGGCTTGTGGTTTTCATGCAGCACTGGCGGCCTCCGGATCCGAACCTGGAAGAAGTGCCGGGCGAATGGCGGCGCGAAGACGTTTGGCCGCCGCCTGAGACGAAGAATACGCCCTTATTTCTTCAGGGCAATCACACGTTGGCTGATTTCGCGGCTAGCGGGGGAAGTCATCAATTGAAATACATTCCCACAGTTGGCGTGGAGGCCGGATTCTGGTGGGGAGAGTTGTTGAGCGATCCGCGGCCGGTAGATGCGTTCAGCCTTGTTTATGACTCTGCGCCGCTCGATCGTGACCTCGCAATTCTTGGCCGGCCGCATGCATTGTTGCGGGCGTCAGCGACCGCAAAACAAGCCGACTGGTTTGCGCGACTTTCAGATGTGGCTCCTGACGGGACTGTTACCCAGATCACCGGTGCGGGACTGAATGGGGCGCAGCGAGAATCCATGAGCAAACCGCGTGAAGTGGAGCCCGGCAAAGTTTATCCGCTGGACATCGAGATGCACGTGACCTCATGGGTGTTTCCGAAGGGACATCGCATTCGGGTGGCGATTTCGAATGCGCTGTGGCCAATGATAGTGCCGACGCCGTATTCGATGACAACTTCGCTGGAGCTGGGCGGCGATAGCGGATCGCGAATTACGCTTCCAGTGGTGCCAGCCCGAGGGATGGCTCCGCCGAAATTTTCGCCGCCGGAACCAAGCGAGGAAAGAAGCGACATCAAGAGTGAAGGATTTCCCTGGCCGGGCGAGTGGACGGTCGAGCGCGACGAAGGGCGACTGAAAACCACGGTTCACTGGAAAGGAAAAGATGGGTACACGTATCCGTGGGGAAAACAGGACGACCTCGAGAGCATGACGTATGAGGGAGACGATGCGCATCCGGAGACCTGCACGGTTCGCGGCGAGGCGGAGAGCATTTTCGCGCTGAAAGGACGAACACTGGTTTGGCGCGGACATCTACAGGTGACGACTGACCGTGAGAATTTTTATTATAAGTACACGCGGGAGTTGTTGAAGGATGGCCAGATGTTGAAATCGAAGACGTGGCAGGAGACGATTCCGCGGGACCATCAGTGATCTGTAACAGAAGCGGGGGCTAAAGCCCGAATACGGTGGCGTCCGCTGACGTGGCCCTGAAGGGCCACTCTTCCACGAGGCCGCTCTTCCAACTAAGTTTCGACGAGGGCAGGAACCGCTGATTTTAGATCTGCTGCGAGAAGGCGATGGAATAATTGTTCTCCGGCTTCGCGGCGTACGGAGAGGCGTCCTGCGCCGTAGGCGCGTGATTTCAAGCCGCGCTGCACATCTTCGCAGATACCAAGATCTTCATCCTGCACCCGGTTGCCGACGTTTACCGATTCAGTGTTGTAAGCGCGGCGCGATTCGCTGACGTCGCCAAAATAAAAATCGAAAATTACCGTGCAGTGATCTTCGTCTACGGGGATGACATAGTTCGTGTCCATGTATCCCTCATAACAATTGATCATCAGGTTGGGATATTGCCAGAAATACCTGGCGCGATCGCCTTTACGCGTGGCTCCGGTTGCGGCATCTTCGTCGGAGGCGACCATCGGACTTGATTGCAGACAGTACCGGTCTTCATTTTCGATGGTGTACTGCTTGTAATCGAGGACGGAATTGAGGCCCTTGTGAAGATGCGGCACGTGGTATCCGCCGTCTAGGTAATTGTCGACGTAGACCTTCCAGTTGCATTTGATGTTGTAGGAACGGCTGTCGAAGTAGTGCAACTTGCTGATGCCGAGAGGAGCGACGCGTTTCACGAGTCCGCCGAGAAATTCGCGAAGAGAGATCGCCTCTGGATCGAGATTCACAAAGACGAAGCACTCCCACGTTTCGACGCGGATCGGAAGTAGTCCGTTCTCGGAGCGCTCGAAATTATCGACGCCTTCAAACTCGGGCATGCCTTTCAGCGATCCGTCCAGCCCGTACTTCCAACCGTGATACGGACATTGCAGGATTGAGGCCTGTCCGCAGGCTTGTGTGACAACGGCCGCAGCGTGATGGCGGCAGACATTGTAGAAGGCGCGAAGAGTGCCATCGCTGCCGCGCACCACAACGATCGGCTCCCCGGCGAGACGAGTCGAGATGAAGTCGCCGGCGTTTTGCAGTTGATCGGTGCGCGCGACGAGTTGCCAGGTCTTGCCGAAAACGTTGAGCCCTTCGAGTTCCGCGATGCGCGGATCTGTATACCACGGCGCGGGAATGGTTGAGGCTTCCGACAGGGGCGCGCGGTCGTCATAGCTGGAAAGAATCTGATCGATGGATGCTGGCATGTTCCGGGCCTCCAATGCTTTTATAGTTTAGACAGCTATCGCCGTTGGTTCGCGTGAGCCCGCGACCGAGCAGGCGCGGCAACACCAATCGCACGTTGCAATACTGCAATGAACTGCTGAATTCTAGCTTCCTTTTTTTCGGCTAGCTCGCCCTGGCGCCGGAAGAGGCCCGGATCGAGCTCGGCCGTGAGGAGCGCGTCCTGAAAGCGCTCGACCATCCAGTCGATGATTGAGACCATCATCTCGAGATCCAAGTCATCACGAAGCTCCTGGCGTTCAAGGCCGAAGCGAATGAAGGCCACGGTCCCGTAAGGATCTTCGCTGATCAGAAAGCGATTGATTTCTCGCTTGAGCACGAGATCCGTGCCGTAGTTTCCAAGCAGCGAGATGCGGTACGGAATCCAATCCTCGTGAACGAGATGTTCCGTACGCGAAAGCCAGTAGCGAA
>DATAUY010000141.1:0-18812 GCA_036268025.1 Candidatus Sulfotelmatobacter sp.
CTACGTGTGGCAGAGGCTGCTCTGGCGCTGAACAAGACGAATCCCGATTCCTCGATCCGCGATTTCCGCAAGTTGACGCAGCAGGCCGATAGTCGCAACCTGAAATTCCTTTCGCTGGAAAGTTCGGTCGACGCGGCAGAAGCCGTCATTGCCCGCAAAGACTATGCGGACGCCGAACGCGGCCTGCAAGCCGCGATGGGAAAAAGCGAGAAGCTCGGATCGCGCTATCAGAGCGCGCGCATCCACTATCTGCTCGGAGAAGCTCTGCGATTGTCGGGAAACAAGACGGACGCTTCCCAACAATATGCCGCAGCTCTAGGCCTGATGAATGAGATGCAAAAAGATGCTGGGGCGGAGAAGTTGCTCGAGCGCTCGGACCTGAAAGCCATGTTCACGCAAGCGACGCGATTCGCGACGGCCAAGGACTAACGGTCCGGAAGTTGAATCCCGCCAAAAAGAAGGATCTGGCCGATCCCCTTCCTTAAATATCCAGATTCCCTTATTTTGTCACCAGCGTTAGCCACTTTGCGGTGTTGTTTTTCGAATTGGGATCCGAATTTGCTTCGCTCACCGTGGCCGTGTTTGTAATCGTTGTGTTTGCCTTGGCGTTGACCTTGACGGTGATTTGAACAAGCGCTCCGGTGGGATTCTTTTTCGTCCACGCAGCAAGGTTGCCGAGATTGCAGATACCCGCGACGCTGCCACACGAACTCTTCGGGGGCGTGATCGAACATAGCGGCTGGTTGCCGGTGAAGCTGCAAGATTCAATAGCGTACCCGGAACTTACGAAAGTCGTTCCCGACGGCAAAGTGTCTGTGAGCGTGACCACGTCAGCCGTATTCGCCCCGCCGTTCACGACCGCGATGTAATAGGTCAGGTTCGTTCCGGTTTTGACGAGCAGGTTCGCGAGCATCGCCGTGGCGAGATCCGCCGATCCCACAACTTGATACGTCACACTTGAAGCGGGAGACGTATTTCCAGCTACGTCGACTGCGGTCGCCGTGAAAGTCTGTGTTCCAATTGCCGACGTGCTAAGCAGGATTGGTGTGGTGGTCACAGTTTGCTGATTCCCGGCAAACGCCTGCGATCCGCAGGTGGAAATGCCCGAGAAAAAGTTCGCGACGGTCGGGCTGGAAGGATCGTTGCAGGTGACCGTGGCGGTCGGGGCGGAGTTCTGCGCATAGTATCCGCCGGGAGGATTCAGCGTGATGGAGGTTACGCTCGGCTTGGTGGTATCGATATTGAAGGGAACCGTCTTGAAGCTAGCGACGTTTGGCCCGGGCGTACCGGGGCTGACATCAAGTTGTCCTGGGAAGACCAGTTCCTCGAACGCGTCGCAGTCTACAGAGAAATAATGTGCGTCGTAAGCGCCCTCGACCAGCGGACTTGCTGTCCCGTTATTGTCAAAGGTGGTGATCTGTCCAGCCACGCTGAACGTTTGCGGGTTCTGCGTCGACCAGGGGGTCGGCGGGGCTCCCAAGGCGGGACACGCCGTCGGGTTGTTCAGCGTCTGTTCAGCCGGCAGCGGAAACGTGGTATCGAGTAACGTCCCCCGAGGCTCGGCGCCGAAAACGATCGAGTTGCCCTGCGCGGCGTGGAAACTGTTGCTGTCTGGACTCGGCTTTACGGGAGGCGCGCTGGTAAAGGACGCGGGCACGCTGGTCGAGTTCGTCCACAACGGAATCGCCGGAGTGGTCTGCCACTCGGGCTCGCAGCAGAAGAACACGTAACTTGAATTCGTCGTCGTGCCAGTTCCCCCTCCTCTTGGCGTATTGTCTTCGAGTTGGGTCATGATGCTCTGCGGGCAGAGCTGCGCTGCCAGCGGGTCGCCAGTGGGATAGTTGCACTGCGCTCCGGTAATCAGGACGTCCGGCGCCATCGCGATTCCAGGGGCGTAGCCCGTAGGGATGGTTAGAATCCCGTTCGTAATTCCAGGCTGATTCAGGTTCAGGTCCATCTGCTGGATGAACAGAACGTTTCTGGCAGTCGATTGCGGGCAGTTCGCCCCGCTGGGAGTCGAGTTGTTCCCGGTGGTGCACGTCAATGTATTGACGGCGCACACATTCTGCCCCGCAGCCGTCAGGCAAGAGGCATCAGCCATCGCGGTACCCTTCACGATGCTGGCCCAATCGAGGGGACTGACTCCGCCCGGGGTCACGAATGGTGTCGTGTTCGGCTGGATCGTGAGATCGCCGCCATTGTTGGATACGCTGTAGTCAAAATCAAATTCCAGGTGCTGTCCTGGCGTATTGTTGGCGATGAAACTTTGGGTCAGGCTATTGGGGTTGTCTGGATTGATTTGCGTGCCTTGTTGAGTCGGAGTGAATATCCAGCTCAGGATGTCTTGTGTCTCCCAGTTACCACCCGTGGCACCTGTGAATCCGACGAAGGCTGTTCCTCCATCACCCAAGCCAATGCTGCTCAGATCGACGGCGACGCCGTTCGGATATAGATCCACGCCATCGAGAACGACTTGAATGTTAGCCACCGTCACAGGCGTGCAGGTGGAACACGCGGGTACGTACGTAATGGTGACGTTATGTACCTCGCCATCCGCCATGTTCGGAGTAATGACGGGGTTGCCCAGAGTCGAGTTGGGACTACCCTGTCCTGCGCACAAAAAGCCATGATGCGATGTATTTGGGCCAGTGCCGCAGCTCTGGATCGCTACGTGGCTCGCGGAGCCGTTGACGGGTTGTGGGTCCCAGGAGTTTTCAAAGGAATCGAATTCAATTGCCAGGCTCTTCGGGATGCCAGTTCCCTGGCTGGGATTGGCATTCGCATCGGCATCGCCATACCCGATCGCGCCTCCGCTTCCACCCGAGAAACCGATCGCTCCTGTACTGGAATTCTGAATGAGGAAGGCGATTCCATCCGCAGGAACAGCGGATGGGTTGGTGAATTGGAACTGGAAAGTCGTAGTGAATCCATTTTGGACAATCTGTGGCGTAAGATACCAGGCCGACCCCGTTTGATTGCCAGCGCTGGAAGTGATCTGAAGCGCTGTACTTCCACCGCCTGAAACCAGCATGGCATTGCCGTTCTGCGCCAGACAAGTCCCGTTTGAGCTGAAATCCGGAGTGTAGTTGGGAGTAGGAGGACACTGTGCTTGCGCCGACACGAAGGACTCTGCGCCTAACACGAGCAGCAAGATCACCGCTGCGAAGCCGATCTTTCTCACAAACTCGCAGCGATGGATAGCAGCTTTCCCGGCAATCGATTTCGTTTTCGAATTTGCGACGAATATTGCGGGCATGGCGGGTCCTCGTTTCAACTCAGGATTCAGTTCGCTAGGAAAATGGCTGGTTCCGGGGGAGGAAAAGCCGTCACTGCATCGAACCTTGATGAGCCGTGCAGCACTCGGCTGGCGCGGAGCGCCATCATATACCGAAAGTTGACAAAATCAAACCGGAGAGATGAAAGTTGCAAGCTTTTGCAACACCGCTTCAGCGGGACTTTATTCCGCCGATTTCAAATGAATAGACTTGTGCAAGAACGAAAGGACCACGAACGGCCGGGAATCACCGAATACAAGACTTCTGACTGACTCGAGAGAACGGCATTCAACTGCAATTATCCGAGCTCAGAGTGTTCTTTCTTTTCGGCAAGACTTTCCGCACGTTTACCGATCTTCTTCAGTATCAGTTCAAGCTCCTGCAGTTCTTCTGAAGAGACATCCTGGAAGGCGCGTTTGATGAGTGCCGTGTGCCGGCGAAAGAGAGGGACAAACATTCGCCGTCCTTTTTCAGTCAGCGACACCGTTCTTACCCGGCGATCGCGGCGGCTCTCCACGCGACTAACAAACCCCTTTTTGTATAGGCGATCCACCGCGACGCTGACCGATCCTGGATTGAGGTCCACCTTTGGGCCAATGGCATTCACCGGCATCGGCCCCTTGTGGAGCAGTATTTCGAGAACCCGAAAATCAGACCCTCCTAATCCGTCTTCGACTAGTGCTGGAAGGAGATAATGCGACATCGATTGCCAGGTTTTCAGCACGATCAGCCAGGCATGAAGGGCTTCCGGAGGTTTTTTGCGCTCTTCCATAAAAAGATGAACATAAAAAGATGAATCGTTGCAATTATACTCGATATCAGATATATCGCCATCGATACGAATGATATCGATGGGATAAAAAGGAGTCTACTATGAGCAATATGACCTCCGCAGCTCAACCGCGAAGCTCAACCACGACCTGGAACATCGACCCGACCCACTCCATCGCGGAGTTCAAAGTCAAGCACTTGATGATTGCTAACGTGAAAGGCCAATTCTCCAAAGTTTCGGGAGCTTTGGTTCTGGATGAGTCTGATCTCGCGAACTCTCGCATAGAGGCGACCATCGACGCTGCCTCCATTCATACTCGCGATGAACAGCGCGATGCTCACCTTAAGAGCGCCGATTTCTTTGATGTGGAGAAGTTTCCGACATTGCACTTCAAATCCAAGGGCATCAGGATCGTCAAGGATGGGGAGTTGTCGGTCGAAGGCGACCTGACCATTCGTGGGGTTACTCATAAGATCCACTTTGCCGTTGAAGGGCCAACTCCACCTATGAAGGATCCCTGGGGAAACACCCGAGTTGCGATCTCTGCGACCACAAAGATCAACCGAAAGGACTTCGGCTTGACCTGGAACGCTGCCCTCGAGACCGGCGGAATTGTCGTTGGAGACGAGGTCACCATCACTCTCGATGTCGAGTTCGTGAAGGCCTAACGAGAGGGTACCGTTCCGGACCGGTTGGCTTACACCGGGAGATGTTCCCTCTTGCCGCAGGCTTGCGTGCTGCCTTGCGAGCGATCTGGCGGCTGTCAATGCTCAGACCATGTCCCGTTCCTACGGAATAGTCACATCGTCTAGTGCAATGGCGGCGGGATTGCTTGCTAGTCGGCGCGAAAGCCTGTCTTCACTGGGAAGGAAGCCGACATCTTTGGCGCACCTGCCGCGTATTGTGCACATTGCCGCGGCAATGAAGTAATCAATCCCGCGGGGATTCATTTAGTATTCGGGATGCGTGCGATCTCTTCCTGGACTATCTGGAATGCGGTGTTCGCCGCAGGAACTCCAGCATAGATCGCGGTCTGTAGCAACGTTTCCTTAATATCGCTGGGTTCCAGGCCGCTCTTGAGGCCGGTATTGACGTGCATCCGAAATTCCTCCCAGCGGCCGAGAGATGCCATCATCGAGAGAACAAGAAGCCTCCGTGTCCTTGGATCGAGGCCGGGGCGTGTCCAGACTGTTCCCCACGCATACTGCGTAATCAGCTTCTGAAAATCTTCAGTCAATGTGGTTGTGTTGCTGATGGCGCGATCCACGTGCGCGTCCCCGAGAACTCTGCGGCGCACTGCGAATCCGGCTTCCATAACATCTGCGATAGAAGCAGGAGCCGGTAACAGAAATGCGAATATTGCTGCGAGAAATTCTCTGGAACATTCGATGTTGGAGAGATGTGCGGCGGGCAGATTCACAAGCCGCGCGCCAGGAATTTGGCGGACCAGAATGTCCCCGTTTCCAGGTAGTGGCGTGGAAACATCCTTTTCACCGGCAATCACCAGGGTGGGAACTTTGATCTGCGGCAATTTGCTGGTGAAATCGAACTCCCGAAGCGCGACGCAGCAGCCGATATAACCCGTGGCATTTGTGTTGGTCAGCACAGCGCGGACGTTCGCGATGTAGGGACTCAAGCGAGCGAGAAATTGCGGGGCAAAAAATCTCTGGATCGCGAGATCGGCGATGCCGGACATGCCGGCCTTTCGTACAGCCTCGATCCTATTGTTCCAGAGTTCTGCTGAGCCGATGCGCGGCGAAGTGTTGGCCAGGATGAGTCCAGTCAGGCGCTCGGGAGCATGAACCGCGAGCCACTGGCCGATTGTCCCGCCCATCGAGAGACCGCAGAACGCGAACGTATTGATGTTGAGAGCGTCGACGAGCGCCAGAAGGTCGAGGCCGAGTTGTTCGACGGAATAGTCTCCGGACGGAGCGTCGGATGCGCCGTGCCCGCGGGTGTCGTAGCGCAGCATCTGGAAGTAGCGCAGCAGGTCGGGAACCTGAAGATCCCACATGGAATGATCGGTGCCGATCGAGTGGGACAGCACAAGTATTGGCAGCCCCTCGTTGCCTTCGAGGCGATAGAACATTCGAATTTGGTTAGCCGTAATGAATGGCATGAGGGTTTATTTCTTCCCGCCAATCGGTGGCGAGGAAGCTAGCAAACGTTGGCGAAAGACCTCACTCGATCCGAGGTAGTCTTCGGGGACAAAGATACTTTCCAGGATCGCGCGATCGAAATGTGTTGTGATCTCAGGAATCTCTGTAAGTATGTCCGGGAGCGGACGGGCTTCCGCGATGGCACGACGAGTCGCGCCTTCGAGCAGCCGATGCGCCTTGTCACGGCCAATCTTCCCGCCCAACAGGATCATCGCTTTCTCCGCGAAGACTGTGCCCTGGGTTCCGTTCAGGTTGTCTCGCATGCGGCCAGTATCAACCGTAATTCCTTCTGCAATTTCTGCAATGGAAGAGGCCGCCATGGCCGTCGCTTGCACGATGGCGGCAATTGTTGACCACTCGGACTGGATTCCTCCCATGCCACGCTCGTGCTCTTGTGACATGGAGAAGAGATAAATGGCCACCAACCCCGGTGCACGCGTCGCCGCCGCGAGGCATAGCGCGCAGCCGATAGGGTTACGCTTATGTGGCATGGTGGAAGAGCCGCCGCGGCCTGGGCTTGCGGGCTCCGCAGCTTCGCCGACTTCGCCTTGCATCAGCAGGCTTATGTCGCGTGCGATTTTGCCGATTGAGCCGGCAAGGACGCCACAAGCACACATCAGCGCGGCCAGCCGGTCGCGGTGCGCATGCCATGGAGCGTCGGGACAGGCCAATCCCAGTTCAGAGGCAAGTGCTTGAGCGACTGCGAGGCCTCGATCTTCAAGCGCCGCGAGAGTTCCCGAAGCCCCGCCAAACTGAAGCGCCAATGCTTCGGCAAATGCCTGCTCAAGTCTTTCGCGGCCTCGCGAAATCGCGCCGTACCAGCCCGCGGCCTTCAGTCCAAACGTGATCGGAGGAGCTGGCTGTAACAGGGTGCGCGCGAGCATCGTAGTGTTCGCGTGCTTTTCCGACAGGGCGTGCAAGGCTTGCATGGCGCGGAGCAGATCGGCATCGATGAGAGACTGGGCCCGCTTCAGCAGAACAATCACGGCCGTGTCGGAAACATCCTGGCTAGTCGCACCCCAATGCACGAATCCAGCTGCCGTTTCGCTCTTCGAGCGCACGATTTCGGTAAGTGCCTTTACGAATGGAATCGTTGGAGTTCCGGCGCGCAGGGCGTCGCGAGATAGTTGCGCGAGGTTGAATCCCTCGATGCGTGCAGCGGTGGCGATCGCTTTCGATGCGGTTTCAGGAATGACACCAAGCTTTGCTTCCACGATTGCCAGAGCGATCTCGAAATTGAGCATCGCCTGCAACACCGATTTGTCGGAGAACAGGTCCGCGAGCGCTTCGGTTGTCGCCAGGCTGTCAATCAATGGCACCGGCATTCAGCTCTCCGAGAACTAATAATTGTCATTGAGAAATGGGGCAAATAGCTGCCACGGGGAACCTTTATACATCAAAGAACACCGTCTCGTTGGCGCCGCAAAGGTGAATGTCGAAGCGCCAATCTCCAGGTGTATCGGGATCCGGTGTATGGGCATCGGGATGAGCCATGAGAGTGCCGCGGCGTTCCTCGGGAACTAACGCGAGGATGGGGCATTCCCCGGTCGCTGTATCACCGGCGAAATAGATGCGCGTCGCAAGACGCTTCAGAACGCCGCGGGCGAACACGGAAACATTCAAGTGGGGAGCTTGCAATGCCCCCGCATTCGTGGAAACACGGCCGGGCTTGATCGTTTCGAAAACACAACATCCATCCTTGTTGGTGGCAAGACGTCCGTACCCAGTGCAATGCGGGTCTGTTACGCCAGATCGAGGATCTGCAGGATGGTTGTATCTGCCTTCGGAGTCCGCCTGCCAGATTTCAATCATCGCATCCGGAATGGGGGCACCCTCGCCATCGAAAAGCCGGCATGTGAGCCGCAGCCGCTCGCCCTTCGCTTCCGGCCCGGCAAGACAACTGACCGCATGTGTCTCAGTGCAGCCGAGATGGAAAAACGGGCCGACCGTCTGGGAAGGTGTCGGAGTTAGATCCATATCATTTCTCAAATGGTGTTGCCTCGCGTCCACGCAAAACAATGTCAAAGCGATATCCCAGCGCCCATTCCGGTCTCGTAGTATCCAGGTCGAATTGCGAAATCAATCGCTGCCGAGCTCTTTCATCCGGGATGGATTGAAAGATCGGATCGTATTGAAACAGCGGATCGCCGGGGAAATACATCTGCGTTATCAGGCGGGTTGCGAACGCTGGTCCGAAGAGCGAGAAATGAATGTGTCCCGGACGCCAGGCGTTATCGTGGTTGCGCCAGGGATACGCGCCTGGTTTCACCGTGATGAATTCATATCGTCCCTTCTCGTCTGTGAACGCTCGGCCCGCGCCCGTGAAGTTAGGATCAATCGGAGCATGATGATCGTCTTTCTGATGGAAATAGCGCCCAGCCGCGTTGGCCTGCCAGATTTCTAAGAGTGTGTGAGGAATCGGGCGCCCTCCATCATCGAGTACCCTCCCAGTCACGATGACCCGTTCGCCAAGGGGTTCCCCCGAGTGCTGACGGGTCAGGTCGCGGTCTGTTGTTGAAAGGTCGCTATGACCGTAAACGGGACCTGTGGTTTCGGACAGCGTGTGCGGCAGAAATACCAATGGCTGGCGTGGCGAACGAAGAACCGTAGCGCGATAAGGTGGATAGAACGAAGTCGCGTCATCGCTCGCGTCATGTCGTCTATATGGGATCACTTTGGACATGGTTTCTCGGCTACTCCATTGGTAGACCGACGTAGTTTTCCGCAAGACTTTGAGACGCCGCGCGCGAACTTGTCACGTAGTCCAGTTCACCCAATTGCCGGCGTTGGTCAAATGGGCTATCGGAATCGAAGCGATGCAGCATGGAAGTCATCCACCATGAAAATCGCTGGACTTTCCAAACCCGCCGCAAACATGTTTCAGAGTAGCGATCAAGCAACGCGCGGTTTCCCGAATGATAAAACTCCGAAAGGGCTTTGGCTAACACGCGCACGTCGGCAACCGCGAGATTCAGGCCCTTTGCGCCCGTGGGCGGAACGATGTGGGCCGCGTCACCCGCGAGAAAAAGATTCCGGTGTTGCATAGGTTCGACGACAAAACTTCTCATGCCTGCGATGCCTTTTTGAATTATCGGACCTTCAGTCAGCGTCCAGCCTTGGCGGGCGAGGCGGGTGTGGAGTTCATCCCATATTCGGTGGTCCGGCCAGTTCTCGATATCTTCATCGGGAGCACATTGCAGGTAGAGTCGGCTCAGTTGCGGGCTTCGCATGCTTAACAATGCGAATCCGCGATCGTGATAGCAGTAGACCAGTTCCTCAGAAGATGGCGGCGCTTCCGCCAGAATGCCGAGCCATGCGAACGGATAAGTGCGCTCATAAGCAGTCAGCGTACCGCTGGGAATACTAAGGCGGCACACTCCGTGGAAGCCGTCACAGCCTGCAATGAAATCGCATCTTAATTCGGTAGATTTGCCGCCCTTCCGAAATCGGACAACGGGCTTAGGCCGATCAAAATCATGAATGGAAACGTCGGCCGCTTCAAAAACTATATGGCCACCGGCTGCTTGACGCGCGTCGATCAGGTCTTTAATAACCTCCGCTTGCGCGTAAATGGTAATCGCCCGACCAGTGAGGTCTTGAAAATCAATGCGGTGGCCGCGCCCTTTAAAGCGAAGTTCAATTCCATGATGCACCAAGCCCTGGCGCTGCAAGCGTTCGCCGACCCCAGTTTCGGCTAGCAGATCAACCGTGTTCTGTTCAAGTACTCCGGCACGCACGCGCTCCTGGACATACTCGCGAGTGTGGGCTTCGAGTACGACGGAATCGATCCCCTGCAAGTGCAAGAGATGTGACAGCATCAGACCGGCAGGGCCGGCTCCGACGATCCCGACTTGAGTCTGCATGGACAGAGACTAACGATTCCGATTCTTTGCGCGCTTCGACGAGTGGGTTTTCTTCCCGGAGAGTTTTTGGACGACTTCCTGCGGAATTGGCGCGCTCTCGATCGCATGGGGATTCTTCGCAGATAGTCGCGCCCACACTCGTGTTTCGACGCACTCAACCGCCAATACTTTCTTGTTGAATAATCTGTGACGAACGACAAAACTACTGCGCCCCAGCTCCGCGAATTCGGACTCGACCACTACACGGTCTCCGAACCGCGAAGATTTGCGAAAGGAAGCATGAGCATCCACAAGCGGAATCCCAACGATGCCGTACTTCTCAAGCATTTCCGGTTTCGAAATCCGGGCTTTCTTGAATAAGGCAGTGGTACAGGCATCGAAGTACTCGAAATAACGAGGATAGTAGACGATCTGTGCAGGATCGCAATCGCCCCATTCAACAGGAATGATTTTTCGATTTTTCAATTTCAGCGTCGAACGAGCAGTACGCGAACCAACTCACACAACGGGGTCAACCAGGCTCGCTCCTTCAGTTTTGCCAAATGCTGTAGGGAAGTCAAGCGTTCGAAAGTGGATGTGCCGCAAAGGCGAAAGAAACGCTGGCTGTGCGGCGTCATCGTCACGCAAATCGCACAAGCCAGCGGTATCGGGTCAAGCAAATGTGTCCGCGCTGGATCTCAACCCTCAGAAGCGCGCTTACTTCGGTTGCTGGTCTGAATCAGGAGGCGCCTGTCCCTGGCGATGTTCCATCCGTTGTCCGCGCTTGCTCTGCATTTCATCCCATTTCTTTTGCTGATTGGGATCGAGAACGGCGCGGATCTGGTCATCCGTCCCTTTGTGGATTTCCATCATCTTCGAATGGCGGTCTTCCTGAGAAGCCGACGAGTCGGAACGGAGGCTTTCCATTTGCGACTGGCTCGATTTCAAAATGTCGAGAACTTTCGCCTGCTGGTCCGAATTGAGATTCAGATGCTTCGTCAGCATCTTGGTGCGTTGAGCAGGATCCATATGCCCGCGACCGGGCCCGCCCATGTGTTCAGACTGCTGATCGGAGTTGGCGCCGTTGTCTTGCGCGATTGACGCAGGCACAGCATAAAGCAGCCCAGCGATCGCAACGATAAGCATGCAATGTTTGATCATTAGTGTTTCCTCCTGAAGATTCCGGGTGAATGACTATATAAACGTGATTATCGTCCGCAAGTTGCCAATTCCCTGCGGATTTTACGAATCTTTACCTCTGCCGAAGTTGGCCAGACGGAACCGGTTTAGATACAACTAGTTAGAAGGTGTCGGCGGGGTAGGGTGATAGTTGAAGTAGTAGTCATCCTCCTGCGAATTGTGGTTCCAGACGAGCATGACTTTCGCGGACGCCTTCATCGCAAAGTGTGTTGGCAGCCAGATGTCCGAGGATACCGGGGCCTTTTCGAGTTCAAAGTGGGTTCCCGGTTGCACTCGCGCGATAAACCCCTCAATCGCGACAGGATGGATCACGTTGGCTTCGACCTTGACCCACTGGAAAGTCTTCTGGTCAATCCACAGCCTGCCGCGCATGCCGGTGAGTACGCGGGCGTTGCGACTGGGCGGCCGATAGCCCGGACGAGGCGTGGCTTCGAGAACGTAGACCTTGTGGTCATTGAGTGTTTCCTCGCCGGTCAGCTTGAAATTGAATGCCTTGGTTAGTTCCGTGAGCATCGCGTGGTCCCGCTTGCGTTCGGCATTGTATTTTCCGATGCGCTCAGTGCGCTTTTCGGGCGACTCACTCTTTCGCTCGTGCAGAGTATGCTCGAATTTGCGCTGCTCGGCTTCTTGCCTCGTGCCGTCCAGCGGTTTTCCGTTAATGGCGACGAGACGCTCGTAGGGCGAGCCGAAGATCATTTTTACATCGTAAGTCTTGATGTCCGCGCCATCGCGGTCACGTTCGGAGAAATCATATTTGGGATCGGAGTCCCAGTCGTGGTTATTGGCCTGTACTGAGCGGCTAATAATAGTCTCGACATTTTCCTGCGCCGACCCGATTGCCGGGAGCAGGAACAGCGCGAGCAGCACGCAGCCAACTACGAATTTCAGCTTCGTGCGCCATCTCCAGGTGTTTATGCTTGCCATCGCAAAATATATGCAATACGTGCGCCACTGAGATGCGCGAAGTATGGGGCTTGGTGGTGAAGGAAATAGATGTAGGAGCCTATTTCAGGGTTTCTCTGACCGCTTCCCGGTGAAATCCGCGACGCCAACTCTGACGATTGTGCCTCGGACCGTTGATTCTGCATTTCGGTCGGCCCGGTCCCCCTTGGAAGCGGCAGCAGGTTGTTCGGTCCAGGCTCCATAGACGCGGCCTCCATAAGCCGCCAGTCCACTGTAGTCCCCAAAGAAATAGCCACCGGCCTCGAAGGGGGTATCAGTCCACGCGTAGTTGTTGAAGGTGCGGGCCTGGTCGGTTGATCGCGCCAACACAACGATCTGCTTTCTATTCTTTGAATCTTGCCTGCGATCATAGAAGACCACATTGACCGAACTGTCGATAGGATCGACGGCAAGCCACTGAAAAAACTGTTCGGCGCCATCGTGTACGGGGTCGTTATTCACCCGGATCGGCGCACTCCAATGTTTGCCGTGATCGTCTGAGCTTGCGACAAAGACATCGATGTCTCCATTGCGATAGTCGGTCCAACTTACGTAAAGGCGTTTGCCTTGGGGATCGATGGCAATCTGCGGGAATCCGTTTGCTCGATCAAGGGTCTCGATGGCGAACATAACCGGCGCGGTGTGAACCGCGGAACGCGCGCGGGAGAATGTCTTGCCACCATCGCGCGACCTGGTGAACATGATCTCGTTGTCCTGGCTCCAGACGGCGTACAGCGTGCCATCGGAACCGACGGTGCCGTCGAATCCTTCGGCAGCGCCATTGTCGTCACGGGGCAGGCCGGGATGAGCGTCGATCTCGATCGGCTGCGACCATGTCTTTCCGTCATCCATGGAGCGCGATAGAACGATCTGCGAATCGGCTATTCGCCAGCGCGTCCAGCCGACGTAAAGATTGCCGGCGTATTTGCTCTTGCTGTTATCTGCAACGATGATCGGCTTGTCTTCGAACGGAATGCCAGGCGCTGTCGGTTGCTCGGCGACTGGGAAGTGATCGGCCTCCCACGTCTTGCCGCCATCGAGCGAGCGGCGCACAAAGATGCCGTTGCGCGTGGCGCCGTGGGCCCAGTAGTTAAACGTGCCGAGTTTGTCGAAGGCGATGTAACAGACGAACGCGTGCCCCTGATTGTCGAACGCCGCAGAAACATCGCCGGAGATTCTGTAATTCTTTGGATCAACGTTTTCGGCCAGTTGCCACGTTCGACCCGCATCGCGGGAGTACGCTGCGTGCACATTGTCCTGAAAAACAGTCACCACCTGCGTCGGATCGTTTTGATTTACCACAACTCCCGGTTCAGTGAAAAATCCCGGCGCTGGTGTGAGAGTAAAGACCTGGGCCTGCGGTGCCTTGGGCAAATCCTGCGCAACCGTCTCCAGCAAGCCGAGCAAAGAGATAAGAAGAAAAGTCCGGATCATTCGAGAAAAATGCCGCGATCTCATCAAACGTTCCATCAAAAGCTCACTCAGCACAAAGCGCCGCGCCACCGGCGATACCGGCGTCAGCGCCGTAGTGCGCCATCAGTAGTGGAATTTCAGCGGCGCAGGGATTTACGCACCAGGTTGGCAGACGCTTCTTAATGTCGCCGAAAAACGGCTTCAACACGGCGGCCACTCCACCGCCCATTACAAGAACGTCTGGATCCAGCAAGTCAACGATGTTTCCCAGCCATGCAACCAGCAGATCGACCGTCTCCTGCAATATCTCCGTAGCCAATGGATCACCCGAAGCGAAGGCCTGAGCCACAGTTTCGCTGGTTACGGAATCGATGCTTTTCGCGAGGTCGAGCATCGCCGAGCGGCGGGACGTCTCGGCTGCAAGTTTTTCTCGCGCACGCGCGCCGATTGCCGTTCCCGAGGCCAGAACCTCAATGCATCCACGTTTTCCGCACGCACAAACGGGACCTCGATAGTCGATGCTGACGTGTCCGCCTTCGCCGGCCGATCCGGTGTTGCCGTGGTAGATCTTGCCGTCGAGGACGATGCCGCTACCGATTCCAGTTCCAACTGTGGCGTAGAAAACGTAGTGGTACCCGCGAGCCGCACCCCATCGGGTCTCGGCGAGAGCAGCGGCGTTGGCGTCATTATCGACCTTGACGGGAACGTTGTACTTGGCCGCAACTTTCTCGGCGAGCGCGAAGTTTCGCCAGCAGGGCACATTGGGTGGATTCAGGACTACTCCCGTCTTAGGATCGAGCGGTCCCGGCGCGCAGATTCCTATACTTTGAATCGGGCCTTGCGACATCATCAAGTCGATCGCGCTGATAACTGCTTCTAAACCTGCCTCTGCAGTGCCATTCGCCACCATGGGCTTGCGGCCTTGCACGAGGATCTTGCCATCTCGGTTGACAATCCCGACGGCCACTTTCGTGCCGCCGATGTCAACGCCAAGAAAAGGCCCTTGCGATGGAGCACTCATGGCTGCGCCGCCGCGGTCTGGCTCTTGTCGCCGAACGCCACTCTTACGGTCTTGATTTCATATGGCTTCGTGCTGACTGTAATGGCATCATTGCGTACTGGAATGCTGCCCTCCGCCTTTTCCATCAGGTTGGTTTCTGAAGCAGATTGCGCTCCCTGGGGAAGTTCGAGAGTGACCTCTCCTTGCTTGCCCGCCCATTCATAGAAACGGACAACCAACGCATTCTCGTCTTCGGCTTTTTTCATCGATGACACAATGATGTTGTCTGCATTTGTTTGCAGGAATGCATGCTCAGCGGGAAGCGTGCCGGCATGTTTTTCGACCGGAAGCGCAATCAGCTTGTAGTTCAGTTCATATCCGCGGCGGATTGTAAGCGCATCTTTCCAACTGCCGCTATGCGGATAGAGGGAATAAGTGAATTCGTGGTGTCCCTGGTCCGCATGCGGATCGGGGTACTCGGGCGAGCGCAACAATGACAGACGCAGCACGTTTCCTTTTCCGTCGTAGCCGTACTTGCAATCGTTCAGCAAGCTGAATCCGTGGGTTGAATCCGAAATATCGGCCCAGCGCTGTGCGGGAACTTCGAATTGTGCCTGCTCAGCTGGAGTCTTACGCGTGGTTGGGCGTTCGACGGAGCCGAAGGGAATCTCGTAGGTCGCTTTATCGCTGTGCGCGCTAAGCGGGAACGCAACCTTCAGCAGAATGTGCTTCTCGTGCCATTCCACCTGCATGTTCACATCCACGCGAGGAACGCCAGCGTACAACATGATGTCGCGCACGAAGGTCGAGTTCTGGAAATGGTTCTTGACGCGAATTATGGCGCGCAGAGGGCCGCTCTCGACTAGGTTTACCTCATCGGCTTTGTCCAGGTCCCAGTGTTGCTTCTCGAAATCGGCATCAATGTTCCAGGCGTCCCATTGTTTGGGCTGGTCGACGAAGGTTTGCAGCAAGTTCCCACAAATTGACGTCTTCGGCCCGCCGGTGTCAGTTTCCGGCGGAGCAAGCGATTCCATTCCGCTTCGCTTGTCGAAGAGGCTGGTCATACAACCGGTTTGTGGATCGATCTTCAGGCGGATGAACTCATTTTCGAGCGTGTCCGGGGAAGCCTTCAGCAGCGAATGTACGGATGGCGCGGCCGCTGCGCCGCGTACAAAATATGTTGCATATCCTAACGACGGCGTGTGCGACAGCAACAGAAACCTGGCGCGATGTGTTTCTTTGTCCACCGACAGGAGTTGACTTTCGGCCGGTTTGCCAGACGAGTCCACGACCTGGATCTGCTGCGCCGGTTCGGGGAGTTGCGTCTCCACCTCCGTCATGTCGGTGCGAGGCCAGGACAGGGAATTGAAGAGCATGAAGGCAGTGCCTTCTCCTTGAGTATTCACGTGAGCGGCGATCTCGTTCAGTGAACCGAAGCTGACTTCGCCGGCTGCGCGATCAACGTTTTCAAGATTGCGTTTGGCGTCGAGGTAGTTCACTGCGATGCCCGAACCTGGCATGATGTCGTGGAAATGGTCAAATAGCAGGCGCTTCCAGGCCAACTCCATCTCATCCTGCGGATAGGAACGCCCGAACAGGGTTGCGATCGAGGCGAACTTTTCAGCATTCAAGACATTTTCTTCGGAGTGCCGAATCCGGCGCTTGGTTTCAGCCTGGGTAGTGAAGACCCCGCGGTGATATTGAAAGTAGAGTTCTCCATCCCACGTAGGGACCTGCATGGAAGGGAGTTTTTTGTCGAGGTCGTTAAAGAAGTCACTCGCGAAGCTGAATTGAAGCTTTGGAAAAATGCTGTCCGGAGCCATCATCTGCTCGGCGTGGTCGAGCATGACGCGCGTCGGCCCACCGCCATGGTCGCCGACGCCATAGAGATGCATCGTTTCCGGATGGTCTGTCAGCGTCTTGCCGTAAATCGAGGGCGCCCAGATCGAGAGGTCGTGGGCGAGATGATCGGCGTCGATGCCTTCGGCATAGTCGTGGGGAAAATATGTGAGAAGGCGGCTCCCATCCGGCGACTGCCACCAGAAAAGCTTGTAGGGGAAGGTAGTGAATTCGTGCGCCCAGAGCAGTTTCTGGGTGACGAAGTAATCCATGCCTGACTTCTTGTAGATTTGCGGAAGTTGATAGTTGTAGCCAAAGGAATCAGGGTTCCAGCCGATCTTTATGTCGACACCAAAGTTCTTCTGGAAATATCGCTTGCCGACCAGAATCTGCCGGACAAGCGATTCGCCATCAGGCATGTTGAGGTCCGGCTCGACCCACATGCCACCGATCACTTCCCATCGGCCTTCCTTAACGCGCTGCTGAATCTGGGCGAACAGATCGGGATATTTCTCCTGCATCCACTCGTAGGTGCGCGCGGATGACATGGTGAACTTGAAATCCGGATACTCGCGCATCAGATCCAGCACGCTTTGGAAGGTGTTGCGTACCACTTCGACCGTTTCGGTCCAGGGCCAAAGCCATGCCATATCGATATGTGAGTTACCGACTGCACGAATGGTGAATTGCTGGAGCCAAGGCTTGAGCGGCTCTAGTTTTGTCTGCGCTGCCTTCAGCGAAGCATCGAATGCGGCCTGATCTCCTCTGTCCAATGCAGAGAAATCGACAGTCTTAGCCGCGGCGTCAAGTTCCTGTTCGCGTTCTGCCTTTCCTTCTTCATAAGCTGCGATGATCGGCTTGGCAGCAAGCATCTCCAGGCGCAGCAACGCCGGATCCGGGCGGGACGGCGGAGCGTCAATCGTTAGTTCGCTATGAAAGAACTCAGATTGCACTTGGTCTTCAGCGACGACGCGAGCTGCGATAAGAAATTTCTGGCCGGGCTGCGCATTCTCGGTAAGAAGCACGGGGAGAATATTCTCGTCGTCGCCGCGGTAGAGAATCGCTCCGTTGGAAAAGACTGTGATCATCAGGCTGCCGGGGCTGCCGAATCGAATGTTCAGCCATACGTGCGAACCTTGCGTCGCGTACCCATTGATCTTTTCCGGAACCTGAATCCAGCGGCGGAAAACTCGCGTGCCCCTCCAATGATCTTCGTTCGGGTTCTCCCCGCCGGGGCCGGAGACGTTCTTCACCGTCAGTGTCGCCCAGGCAGAATCGTTCAGGCCGGGGTCCTCCGGATGCGGAATATCCTCATGGGAGCGCCACTCGGCCTCGGGCTGACGAGTCAAAGCGTCAAGGCGATCAAATATTGGCTTGTTCGAATCCGAGGGAGCAGTCTGAGAGAACGCGACAGGCATCAGAAGCAGGAAGAATGAAAAAAACAACACAATGCACTTCATCAGAAGGGCCCTTTCGTCTTGGGACGAGTCAGGTTTTTGAAAGTACCGCAGCAAAGATTATCACTCAACATTTGTCTCGGTGCGCAAGTTGCTGATTCTACGGCGCAATGGCACCATGTCCTGGCCTCTGCAAAAATTATGATTCCTGCGATCCAAAGTTTGAATCGAAGTTGTTACGCAAGGAATGTTGACGGGCCGCGACTGGCCCGTTAGAATCGCCTCAAATGATCGACAGCCAAAACTCTCGCGTGATGTGCTGCTGCACGTGTTGTTGTTGTGCATGCGTGCGCTCTGGCGCGGGGAGGCTGCTGATCTAAGAATAACTTCTTAAATACAGGCACTCATCAACCCACCGCCAGATGATCTCTGGCGGTGGGTTTTTGTTTTCGGATAAGTTATGACGACAACAATCACAAAGAAAGAAACAACGGCCCAGCGTGTCGAGCGGCTGAAACGCGCCAAAAATCCCTGGGAAGGGCTGGAAGAAATCCGGCGCTTCGCCCGCGAAGGGTGGGATTCGATTCCTCCTGAATGGAACGGCACATATTTCCGCTGGTGGGGCGTTTACACCCAGGGCGACGGCAACGGCGTCATGGGCGGACAGGGAGGCGTTGGACGCGCTCTGCAGCGTTTCATGGTGCGCATCCGAATCCCCAACGGAATCCTGACTTCGCACCAACTCCGCGCTATCGCCGACCTTACCCGGCGCTATGCCAATGGAATCGCTGATCTCACCGTCCGCCAAAATATTCAACTGCACTGGGTGACGATTGAAGCTCTGCCGGAGTTGATGGAAGGCCTGTGGCAGGTTGGGCTCAACACTATGGGCGCATGCGGCGATGTTGCGCGCAACGTCACTGGCTGTCCCGTGGCCGGAGTCGATCACGACGAAATCGTCGATGCGTCTCCG
>DATAUY010000142.1:0-11785 GCA_036268025.1 Candidatus Sulfotelmatobacter sp.
TGTGCCTTCGCGGCTTGATGCCGCGGCTTTTCTGGGCGTTTTCTGACTGAGGAGTGGACATGGCGACGACTACAGCTGTTCCCAAGACCAAGATTTCCGGCGGAAGCTTTCTGCTCGAGAACCGAACCCCGGAAGAAGTATTCACCCCGGAAGATTTCACCGAACAGCAGTTGCTGATCGGGCAGACGGCGGAAGAGTTCGCTATGAATGAAATCGTGCCCAATGTCGAGAAGATCGAGCACAAGGATTTTTCTGTCACACGCGATCTGCTTAAGAAGGCGGGAGAGCTTGGACTGAGTTCGGTGGAGATTCCCGAAGCTTACGGCGGGCTGGAGATGGACAAGGTCACGGCCGCGGTCATCGCCGACCACATCGCGAAGTACGCCGGATTCGCCACGACCTGGGGCGGCCACACCGGCATCGGAACGCTGCCTATTGTTTACTTCGGGACCGAAGAGCAGAAGAACAAATATCTTCCGAAGCTGGCGGCGGGAGAGATTGTCGGGGCTTATGCCTTGTCAGAGTCGACTTCCGGTTCGGACGCGTTGAATTGCCGCACACGGGCCGTGCTCTCTCCCGATGGCAAACACTACATCCTCAACGGCGAGAAGATGTGGATTACGAATGCTGGATTCGCGGACCTGTTTACGGTTTTTGCAAAGATTGATGGCGAGAAGTTTTCGGCATTTCTCGTCGAGAGGAATTTCCCTGGATTTTCCGTGGGTGCCGAAGAGCACAAGATGGGCATTCGCGGATCGTCGACCTGCCCGATCATTCTGAACGATTGCAAGGTCCCGGTGGAAAATCTGCTGGGCGAAGCAGGCAAGGGACATCTGATCGCGTTCAACATCCTGAACATCGGGCGATTCAAGCTGGGCGCGATGTGCGTGGGTGGTGGGCGCGTGTCCCTGGAAAACGCAATCGGTTACGCGAAGCAGCGGAAGGCGTTTAGCAAGACGATTTCTGATTTCGGATTGGTGCGTGAAAAGATCGCCAACATGGCGACCCTTCTGTTTGTGGGCGAGTCGCTTGTGTACAGAACAGTCGGGATGATGGATTCGGCGTTGGAAGATGTCGACAAGTCGGCAGCCGACGTCGCGAAACAGACGCTCAAGGCAATCGAGGAGTACGCCGTCGAGTGCTCCATCATCAAGGTCTGGGGCTCGGAGATGATTGACTACATCGTCGACGAGACGGTGCAGATTTATGCGGGGTACGGATTCGTCGAAGAATATCCGGCGGAGCGCGCGTATCGCGATGCGCGCATCAATCGCATATTCGAGGGTACGAATGAAATCAACCGGCTGATCATCACAGGATTCCTGCTCAAGCGCGCCATGAGCGGACAACTCCCGCTGATGCCAGCGATCAAGAAACTGATGAATGAAGTGCTTTCCGGGCCGTCGATGGCGGAGGAACTCGAGGGAGCTCTTCCGGAGGAAAGAAAGCTCGTCGCGCAGGCGAAGAAACTTGGTTTGTTCGCGGCGGGCGCGGCGACGCAGAAATATATGCAGGCGATCCAGGACCAGCAGGAGATTATGGGGGCGATCGCCGATATGACAATCGAGACTTACGCCATGGAGTCGGCGGTGCTGCGCGCGCAAAAAATCGTGCAGAACAAGGGAGAATCCTCGGCGTCGTTGCCCGTTGCGATGACGCGCGTGTATCTCTCGCAAGCGATGGAGAAGATTGAGTCGGCAGCGCGAAAAGTGATTGCAGCCGTGGCCGAGGGCGACATGCTCCGGACGCAACTGGCGATCCTGCGGCGGCTGGGGAAATACGAACCGTTCAACACAGTCGAATTGCGGCAGCAGATCGCGCAGAAAATGATCGAGCGGGGAAAGTTTACGCTGGCGTAGAACTCCGAGGCTAAAGCCCGTGTTCTATTTTTGGCCTCGGGACGCGGCCCTGGAAGGGCCGCTCTTCCACGGTCGTGTCAACACTTTGTTTTGAATTCTCTGACCTGCCATTCGCGCAGAACCCTCGCCCTTCTGGTTTCCTTCGCGAAATCTCTGGTACAAATATCACGATGAAAATCAGAATCTTCCTATCTCTTGCGAGCGCCGTCCTGGTACTGAGCGGGGCCCTCGCTGCACAGTCAGTTCCCGCACCAGACAAGGACTCCGCAACATTCGACGCTGATGGAACCGCGCATCTTACGCGAGTTGTGCCGGTGCCAGCGACGATCAGTCCTGAGGCACAGCAGTGGCTGAATTCGCTGACAAAGAACGTGCGATCTGGGCCGGAATCACTCGCCGAGCGGCGCGCGCGCACTGACACCTGGCGGGCGCAGGATTCAGCCGAAGCGCGCAAGTTGTATCCGGTGAATGTGGCTGAGACGACGACGGCTGGGGTGCGAACCGACATCATTACTCCGCTCGACATACCAGCAGATAATCGTGGGCGGGTGCTGATCAATCTCCACGGCGGCGGATTCAATTCCGACTCAGGATCTCTGATTGAAGGCGTTCCGATCGCAAACCTGGCCAAGATCAAAGTGGTTTCCGTGTACTACCGGCTCGCGCCGGAGAATCCGTTTCCTGCGGCAGTCGACGATGTTGTCGCCGTATACAAGGAACTGCTTAAGACTTACAAGCCGCACAGCATTGGCATCTTCGGAACGTCGGCGGGAGCGATTCTGACTGCCGAGGTCACATCGAAACTCAAGCAATTAGGCGTGCCGCTTCCGGCGGCGCTGGGAATCTTCTCCGGACTTGCCGATTACAGCCGCGTCGGCGAGACGCGCCAACTTTTCACGCTCAACGGATTTCCCGGGGACTTGCAACCGACCGATCCGAGCCATCCTCAGAACGAGGAGTATGCAGGCAAGACCGACCGCAAAGATCCGGTGCTTTCACCCCTCTACGCCGATCTGCACGGATGGCCTCCGAGTCTGCTCGTTACCAGCACGCGCGACATTTTGCTGAGCGACACGGCGATCTTTCACCGCGCGCTGCTCCATGCCGGCGATGATGCGCAACTGGTAGTCTTTGAGGCGCTGCCGCACGCATTCTGGTATCACTTTCAATTGCCGGAAACGAAAGAGGCACTGGAATTGATGGCTAACTTTTTCAGCGAAAAGCTCGAGCACTAGAAGCGCCTGTACTGTAGCTTACGCGCGAAGATCACGCCCTGCGGTGTGGTTCGATCATGCCAATGGAATGAATGCGAAGAATGGCGCAGTCGTCGGATTTGAAATCGCAGGGGCAGACGGAAAGTTTGTTCCTGCCGGACGCGAAGATCGAGCGCGACGGTGGCGGAGCCGCTTTCTGTGCGTTATGGATGGACGGCGAATCCGACCTGCAATCTGTATAACCGCGAGGAATTGCCCGCATCTCCGTTTCGAACGCCGGAATACCGCTCGCCTAATTCGATCACCGCCGACGAGTGCAGTAGAATGACTCTCCACAACCAGGGAGGCTTACTCTGAATTATCTACGGGGCTCTCTCACCGCGGTGGCGGCCGTATTCGGTGCGTGGTTCGTGCTTGGAATTATTTTCATCGTTCATACCTCGTCGAAAGCAACGGAGCTCGCTGCGGTCGACATAGGAGCGTTGGGTACTCTTTTCTCCCCCCGGTTCTGGATTATTGCGATTTCTTTTTTCATTTTATTCTTCGCCGCCAGCCGGATTAGCAACAAGTCGCTGAGAATTTTCCTATTCTGGACTCCAGTCACTCTGCTGTGGACCATCGGTTGCGGGCTGATCGCATTTTTCGCGTACATGTGGTTCCGTTTCGGAAGAGGGTAAGATGCGACCGAATCACCTGGCTCCGTCCACGGTATCAGACGGAACCAGCATGTAGCTCACGAACGCCACTTGCTTGCTGTCGGGCGACCATGACGGCACGTTGATGGTTCCCTGGCCTCCGAATAATTTCGCAAGCACCGTAATTTTTTTGTCGGCCAGCGACATCAGGCGCAACATCACGTCTTTGTTTTCGGGATGGCCATGCACGCTGGAATCGTAAGTTAGAAAAACCATCCACTTTCCGTCGGGCGAAATGTGCGGGAACCAGTTGTTGAGTTCGTCTGAAAAGACCTGCTCCTGCTCGCTGCCGTCGGGCTTCATGCGCCAGATCTGCATGTGGCCGGTGCGCTCCGAGTTGAAGTAGATGTAGTTGCCGTCTGGGGAATACTCCGGGCCGTCATCGAGGCCTTTCGCGGTCGTAAGGCGCGTCTCTTCGCCGCCAGCAGCGGGAATGGTGTAGATGTCGAAGTCGCCGTCGCGCTGGCCGACGAAGGCGAGCGTTCTTCCATCGGGCGACCAGCCATGCCAGTAAGAGGGCGATTTCTGGGTGATGCGGCGCGGTGCCCCGCCTTTGATTGGGACGATGTAAACGAGCGAGTTGTGGTCTTCCTGAGAGTTGTCGCTGATGGCGAGTTGCGTGCCATCGGGCGAGATGCCGTGATCATTGTTGCAGCGCATAGCCAGGCCTGTATCGATCTTTTCAGGCGCTGTTCCTTTGACCGAAAGCCGCTCGATATGGCCGTCACGGTTGAAGAGGAAATCGCCGCCGTTGTGGGTCCAGTTTGGGGCTTCGAAGCGGCCCTGCGCTAAATAAGCGACGCGACGGTCGACCGAGTCGACCGACACCGTTTCGAGCGCGCTGTAGAGCTGCGGCTTTCCGGTGCTTGCCGCAGGCTGTGTCAACTCGACATTCGAAAAAACTGCTTTTTCGATGACATCCTTGTCGTGCGAGCAGACGCCGAGCCCAACGTAGAATTCGCCCTGTAACGGAATGCGGAGCCATCCTCCGGCCGGATGCGGATCGACGTTATCCGACGCGAGCGACATATAGACGTAATGTCCGCTCTTGACGATTCGCAGCCGCTTCGGTGCGGAAATATTCGATTGGATCTCACGCGTGACCGCGCCCTTCTCATCCCGGAACTGTAGCGAGGTCAGGCCGCTGGCGTGAAGCGCGACATCGGCGTAGACGGAATCTCCATCGAGGGTTTGGCGCAACATCAGAACAGCCTTCTTATGTTCGTTGCCCGTTTTTGTCAGGAAGCTCATGTCGGCAGTCAGACTCACGTCCCCCGACATTTTCTTCCAGACAAACTGAAATGCATCGGCCGTGGACCACATGTTTTCTCCGCTGCCGGAGATCGTGTAGGCCTTCTTTGACGCATCGTAGTCTACTGTTCCGGCGTGGAGTACCGTGCCGACGTCGACGTGATTTTCGAAGGTTCCGACTGGGCCGGTGTTCTGAGCGGAGACGGTGGCGAGGCAGGAGCAAATGATAGCTGTGATCAAGAACAAGTGGGGTCTTCGCATGTGGCTTCCCTGGTGAATCCGGATGAGCAATGCGGCATTGTAAATGGAATTCGGCAAAAGACCCCACTTCTCGCGCAAAAGGCGCGCGAGAAATGGGCCACCCGGCGAGCTTAAGATAGGCCAGCCAAGGGCTTTGTGGTAAAACGTTTCACATGAAAACGAGACATTTGTTCCCTGCACTTTTCTTTTCTCTACTGCTGTTTGCGTGCGTGGGCTTCGCTCAAGCTCCTTCTGCTGCCCTTGCGCCGACTCCTCCGATGGGATGGAACTCGTGGAACAAATTCGGCTGCAACGTCAGCGAAGACATGATCAAAGAGATGGCCGACGCTGTGGTGAAGTCCGGCATGAAAGATGCGGGATATGTCTACGTCAACATCGACGACTGCTGGCAGGTGAGTCGCGATGCAAGCGCGAACATCGTCGCGGATCCGCAACGCTTTCCGCATGGTATGAAGGCTTTGGGCGACTACATCCATTCGCTTGGCCTCAAGTTCGGCGTCTATTCTGACGCGGGATCGAAGACCTGCGCCGGCCGGCCTGCCGGGCTCGGCCACGAGTATCAGGATGCCCTGCAATATGCGGCATGGGGCGTTGATTATCTGAAATACGACTGGTGTAACACTACAACGCAGGATGCGCGAGCCTCCTATGCGAATATCCGCGCTGCGCTTGATGCGTCGGGCCAACCGATCGTGTTGAGCATTTGCGAATGGGGCAAAGCCGCGCCCTGGCTTTGGGGCAAGGAAGTCGGGGGAAACTTGTGGCGCACTACCGGCGACATTCAAGACCGCTGGGGAGAGCAGAAGAAGTGGCCAGACGGCAGCTGCTGCTCGAATGGCGTGCTCGCGATTATCGACCAGCAGGTGGGGCTGCAATCGTATGCCGGACCGGGACACTGGAACGATCCTGACATGCTGGAAGTGGGCAATGGCGGCATGACGGATTTGGAATATCGATCGCACTTCAGCCTGTGGGCGATTCTGGCTGCGCCGCTGATCGCGGGGAACGATCTGCGGAACATGCGTCCGGAAATTCACGACATTCTCACGAATAAAGAAGTGATCGCGGTAGACCAGGACGCACTGGGACACGAAGGCGAGCGCGTGGCGAAAAACGGAGACGCAGAAGTCTGGTCGAAGCAGCTCAAAGACGGCAGCCGCGCCGTGGTGTTATTGAATCGCGGAGGGAAGGAGCAGGAGATATCGGCAATGTGGGAGGAACTTGGCTATCCCGGCAGCTTGAGCGCTTCCGTGCGGGATCTGTGGCAGCACAAGGATCTTGGAAAGTTGACCGGAAACTTTTCTGCGAGGGTGCCGTCGCACGGCGTTGTTATGGTGACGGTGAAACCATAAACGAACAAACAATTCACCACGGAGACACGGAGACACTGAGGCACAGAGTCTAGGGAATCAGTCCTTCTTCCGCGCCTCAGTGTCTCCGTGGTGGCGCCTCACGGTTTTGTCTTCAACTCTTCCATCACGCTCTGAATCAATTCCTTCGCGTCGGTCAGGGTCTTCATGATGATCTGGATGTCCATGGCCGGTTTGCCGAGCTGGCGCTGGCTTTGGCAGTAGACGCCGTGCTGCCCGACGAGGGCCATGGCGTCAGTGATGGCGTCCATTGTGACGGCAAGACGCCCGCGCGGAACGCCCATCATGGTTTCATAGTGCTCCAGCTCTTCCTGCTTCTCGTCGAATACCGGCATGGCTCGATTGTAACCGCGTCCTTACGTGGCGCATAATGGGCCGCTGACTGAATCTATTCTCGAACGTCAATGATCTTGCAGCGCAATCAATCAAAGGAGAGACCATGCAAAAGAGAATTGCCCTGATCACTATTTTCACTTTCGCCATAGCGGCCGCGTGCTTTGCCCAGAGCCGGCCGAGCCCAGCGGCTTCCGCGACCTGCGATCTTGGCGGAGGCAAGAGCATCAAGACCGATTATTCCAGCCCGCGTATGAAGGGACGTAAAATCTACGGCGACCTCGTACCGTATGGCCAGGTCTGGCGCACGGGCGCAAATGAAGCGACGACGTTTGTAACAGATACCGACATCACGGTTGGAGGTAAACACGTGCCGGCCGGCAGCTACACACTCTTTACCGTGCCTAATGCCGACAAGTGGAGCTTGATCATCAACAAGAAGACTGGCGAGTGGGGCATCCCTTATAAGTATGAGAGCGATGAACTCGTGCGCGTGGACATGAAGGTGTCGAAGCTATCGTCACCCCTGGAGAACTTCACAATTTCTTACGGCAAAGAGGGCCACGGGTGTGTGATGCACATCGACTGGGACACGACCCGAGCATCGGTAGACATCACCGGCGGGACGATGGGCGACAAGATGCGGCAGTAGAAAAGAACCCCGCGACGCTTACCGGAACGCAGCGGTGGCTTGCTGCGCTTCGGTATGGTCGGGATCGATCTTCAGTGCGTTTTCAAAGGCAGCAGCTGCGTCGGACTTGCGATTGAGTTCTTCGAGGGTGCGCCCGAGTTGTAAGTAACCTTCAGCTGTGGGCTGTAGTTCGACCGACTTGCCCAGATCGAAGGCCGCCTCCTGATAGCGGCCCTGCTTTTCTGCGAGTAAGCCAAGACCGAGCCACGCATTGAACTGATTTGGATTGCGGCGCAACGATTCGTCAAAACTCTTGCGCGCCGCCGCATCATCCCCAAGTTCGCGCTGTGCGGCGCCGCGATTGGCATACACCTGCCCAAGGAGGCTCGGATCAGAGGTCAAGGCGATCACGCGATCGTATTGGGCAAGCGCATCCGCAAAGCGACCGTGCGATAGCGCGTAGGTGCCGAGATTACTCCGGCTCATCGGATCCCGCGGATTAATGTGCGATGCCGCAACAAAGTGCGGATACGCCGCTTCGATTTCGCCGCGAAGCAGCAGCGCGCCGCCAAGATTGTCCTCGGCAACGAAATTGTTTTTTGTGATCGCGAGGGCATGCGTCCACAGATCGACGCTGCTGTGCCAGTAACCGATCTGGCGGTGAGTAAAGACGGCGAAGAATGCCAGCATGGCGATGGCTGGAACAGCCCGCCATTTGACTGGCACTCTGCGAGAATCGAGCAGGTCAGCCAGTCCCCAGACGGCCGCGACAAAAATTCCGATCTCCGCTATGTAGGCGAAGCGGTCGGCCATTGCCTGATCTCCAACTTGTACGAACCCAATGCTTGGAAAGAGTATTCCAAGGAACCAGAGCCAACCTGCAAGGAAATACTTTCTGGATGATCTCAATGCAAAAGCAGTAATCGCAGCCAGGACCATGACACTTACCACGATCTGCCATGCTGGAAGCGAATTTCCGGGGTGCGGGTAAACAGGAGTGAGATAAACCGGCCAGGTCAACTTCCACAAATAAGCCGCGTAGGCCACGATCGCGTTCGATAAGCGTGAAGTAATCCCAATTTGCGCAGTTGAACGCGTCGCTCCTGCGGATGACTGCGCGATCATGGTGATGTAAGAAGCCAGGGCCGACAATATCAGCAATGGAACTTTTTCGGCGATCGCGACACCGAATGAAATCCGCGAGTTGCCGGCATTGTCTCCTTTCGCGAGACGCTCCAGCGGCCAATAATCGAGCAGCAGCAATGCGAAAGGCAGTGTGACGGCCATCGGCTTCGATGCGAGCGCAAACACGAAAAGTGCCGCCACGGCAAGATAACGCTTGCAGTTCGGACGCGATGTGTACCATCCGTACGCGCCAACCGCAGCCAGAACGAACAGAGTACATAGAACATTCTTGCGCTCGGCCGCCCAGGCTACTGACTCCACGTTTAACGGATGCAGCGCGAACAGCGCCGCAACGATTGCGCTTGGTCCGATGCGCTTCGTGGCAGAGATCAGGAGGAGGAAGAGCAGCACCGCATTCAAGCAATGGATCAGCAAGCTTACGAAGTGATGCCCCGTCGGATTGAAATGAAATAACTGGATGTCGAGCGCGTGCGAGATCCACGTCAGTGGATGCCAGAATCCGGCCTGACCCGTGGAGGTCATCGCCCACTTGATCGCGGCCCACGTTAGGCCGTCGTGAATGTAGGGATTCTCGGTGATGTAACTAGGGTCGTCACAATTGATAAATGGATTCCGGTTTACCGGGTTATGAAGCGCGAGTGTGGCGACGATAAGCGCCAGGCACACTATGGTGTTGCGCTTTTGCGGAGACGCAAAGAGACTGTTCTGGAACTTTGTAGCCAATATCCGGATTTAATATCATAGGAAATCAGGGACTTCGACCCGGGAGTGAGGCTGCGACGTAACGAAAGTCACTGGACTTACAACGCTAGCTGGTAGGTTTCCAGCGAAGGACTGGCTTCCGGGCTGCCGCGGTTTCGTCGAGGCGCGAAACCCGTGTGGAGTGCGGCGCGTCGAGCACTGTGTGGGGATCTTCTTCCACTTCTTCCGCGATTGATTTCATGGCTTCGACGAACAAATCCATCTCTTCTTTCGACTCGCTTTCGGTCGGTTCGATCATTAACGCTCCGGGCACGATCAGGGGGAACGCTGTCGTGTAGGGATGAAAGCCATAGTCGATCAAGCGTTTCGCAATGTCCATGGTGCGCACGCCTTTCTTTGCCTGCACCTTGTCGCTGAAGACAACTTCGTGCATGCTGGGCGTGTCGTAGGGAAGATCGTACGTGCCTTCGAGTCCTTTGCGGATGTAGTTGGCGTTGAGCACCGCGTCTTCGGTAGTCTGGCGCAGGCCGTCGGGGCCGTTCGCCTGGATGTAGGCGAGCGCGCGGACGAACATGCCGAAGTTTCCATAGAACGCGCGCACGCGCCCAACTGAATGCGGACGGTTGTAGTCAAAGGAAAGTGTGCCGTCTGGCTTGGTGACGAGGACCGGCGTCGGAAGGAAGGGTTCGAGGATCTTCTTGATCGCGACCGGGCCTGAACCCGGTCCGCCTCCACCGTGTGGCGTGGAAAATGTCTTGTGCAGGTTGAGATGCATCACATCAACGCCGAAATCTCCGGGGCGAACTTTGCCGACGAGCGCGTTCATATTTGCGCCGTCCATGTAAAGCAGCCCGCCCTTGGCGTGCAGAATATCTGCGATCTTGTGGATGTCCTGCTCAAAGACGCCGAGCGTATTGGGATTCGTCAGCATCAGCGCCGCGACATCTTCATTCATCTGCGAGGCGAGCGCGGCAACATCGACCATGCCGCGTGAATCGGATTTCAGATTCTCGACCGCGTAGTTCACCATGGCCGCGGTCGCGGGATTTGTACCGTGCGCCGAGTCGGGGATGAGAATTTTCTTGCGGGCATTACCCTTCGATTGGTGATAGGCGCGGACCATCAGCAACCCGGTCATCTCGCCATGCGCGCCAGCGGCGGGCTGAAGAGTGATCGCCTCCATGCCTGTGATTTCGAGCAGACATTCGGTCAGCGTTTTGATGATGCGCAGTGCGCCCTGGGAAATTTTCTCCGGCTGGTAAGGATGCCCGTTGGCGATGCCTTCCACGCGCGCGACTGCTTCGTTCACGCGCGGATTGTACTTCATGGTGCACGAGCCCAGCGGATACATGCCGAGGTCGATGGCATAGTTCCACGTTGAAAGGCGCGTGAAGTGGCGAATGATTTCGATCTCGCTCACCTCGGGCATGTTACCCAGATCTTTTCTCTCGGAGGAAGCGAGAAGAATCGCGGGATCGACTTCCGGCACGTCGAGCGGCGGCAGCTTCCATGCGGCTTTGCCTGGCGAGGACTTTTCAAAGATGAGGCCTTCGTTCTGATTGACATGGCGCGTGGCTTTGCGGGTCATATGCTTCATCGCGCCACCTCTTCCACTTCTTCTTTCGCCGACCGTACCGAGCGCTCGCTTTCGGCGACGAGACCCGCGGCGGTGTCGATGGCGCTCCGCGTCGTCAACTCGGTACAGCACCAGAGAGACGCGTTTCCGAGTTCGGGATAGAACTTTTTCAATGGCAATCCTCCGACGATCTTATGCCCGAGCAAGCGGCCGTTGATCGCGAGCGGATCTTCGCTTGTCTCCACAACGAATTCGTTGAACCGGGGAGCCTCGCTGAAGAGCAATTTGCCGTGCCTGGAAAACTGATTGGCAGCGTAGGCGGTTTTGGCAAGATTCTGCTTGGCCAACTCGCGCAATCCAACCTTGCCGTACACGTTCATGAAGATGTTGACCATCAATGCCATCAGTGCCTGGTTGGTACAGATGTTCGATGTCGCCTTTTCGCGGCGGATATGCTGCTCGCGCGTTGCAAGGGTCAGAACAAATCCGCGCTTGCCTTGTTTGTCGACAGTCTGGCCTACGAGGCGGCCGGGCATTTGGCGGACGTATTTTTCACGCGTTGCGATCACACCACAATAGGGCCCGCCGAAGCCGAGCGGCACTCCAAACGACTGCGCTTCCATCGCGATCACGTCGGCCTGGCGCGGGGGCTCTACGATTCCGAGCGAAACTGCTTCGGCAATCGAGACGACGAGCATCGCACCATTCTTATGCGCCAGATCGGCGATGGCTTCTATATCTTCTATG
>DATAUY010000143.1:0-19880 GCA_036268025.1 Candidatus Sulfotelmatobacter sp.
CTTTGCGACGGCCCTCTGGAACCGATACGAAGACTGGAAAATGGAGCGCACGAAGAAGCGCCAACAGAAAGAACTGGAGCAGCGGCGTATCTCGCGTCCGGTTGTGAAGACACAGCTAATCCCCTCACGTCCCGCACCGTCGGTGCAACCGGCTGAACCGCGCCGCACCGGCATCGAGCGCATGATCCAGGAAGAACGCGGAGGGACGGACGCCCTCGTCCGCCCAGTCGAGCGCAGCTCAACCGCAGTGGGCGGCATTCTGAGCGAGTCGCTCGCCTCCCAAGCGGCGGAACGCGATCCGGAAGTCACTGAGCGCGCCGACAGCGCCACGAAAGCCAAGACGACGATGCCGCGCATCGCCGGAGGCTACAAACTTCCGTCGAGCAGTTTGCTGCAGCGTCCCGATGAGCAGCAAGCGGTGGACGCCGACGAACTGAAACTGCTCGCGCAGGTGCTCACGGAAAAATACGCCGAGTTCGACGTGCATGGGCAGATCACGCAGATCAATCCCGGCCCGGTCGTCACGACGTTCGAGTTCAAGCCGGAAGCGGGCATCAAGTACAGCCGCATTACCAATCTCTGCGACGATCTCTGCCTCGCCCTGAAGGCCGAGAGCATCCTGATCGAACGCATGCCGGGCAAGAGTACCGTGGGAATTCAGGTGCCGAACCGGCAGCGGGAAATCATCTGGCTGCGCGAGAACATCGAGTCGCAGGAGTTCATGGGGACGAAGTCGCGGCTCACGATAGCAATGGGCAAAGACATCAACGGTCGCATCGTCACCGCCGATCTGGCGGGAATGCCTCACCTGCTGATTGCCGGATCGACTGGCGCGGGAAAATCGGTCGCTATCAACGCGATGATCATGTCGATTCTGTACAAGGCGACTCCCGACCAGGTGCGGCTGATTCTCGTCGACCCGAAGCGGCTTGAGCTGGGCAACTACGAAGGCGTTCCTCATCTCTACACGCCGATCATCACCGAGCCCAAGCTCGCCGCCAATGCGCTGCGAAATGCCGTCCGCGAGATGGAACGCCGCTTGAAAGTGCTGGCGGCAAAGGGCGTCCGCAACATCGACCAGTACAACAAGCTCTTCGATCAAGGCGACACGCCAAGTCTTTTCGACGAAGGCAGCGAGGAAAAGCCGCTGCCGTACATCGTGATCATCATCGACGAGTTGGCGGACCTGATGATGCTCGACTCGTCGAACGTCGAGGAATCGATTACGCGCCTCGCGCAGATGGCGCGCGCGGTAGGCATCCATCTGGTTCTAGCAACCCAAAGACCTTCCGTTGACGTCATCACCGGATTGATCAAGGCGAACTTTCCGGCTCGCGTTTCGTTCCGGGTCGCGACCAAGGTCGATTCGCGCACGATTCTTGACTCCAACGGAGCAGAGGCATTGCTGGGCAAAGGAGACATGTTGTACCTGCCGTCGGGATCGGCGCGGGTACACCGCCTGCATGCTGCGTTTGTCACCGAAAAAGAAATCGCCGCTGTGGTCGAATTCTGGAAGTCGCAAGGCCTGGCGGAGTATCAACAGGCGTTCCTGGAAGCTCCGAGAGAAGAGCGCGAAGCGGGAGCGGGCGGTGGCGGAGAATCTGGCGAAGGTGGCGACGCTGAAGCCGATCCGATGTACAGCGATGCCGTAAAGCTGGTCGTCGAGTTTGGCAAGGCTTCGACTTCCCTGCTGCAACGCCGCCTGCGCATCGGCTACGGCCGCGCCGCGCATCTGATCGACCTGATGGAGCAGGACGGCATTGTCGGCGCAGCCGATGGCCCCAAGCCGCGCGAGGTGCTCAAGCGGCCCGATTGGATTTCAGAGATCGAAGAGTCGATGCGGTAATGCACTCCTAAAGCGTTGTGCGGCAAATAAAGATAAGTTCCACTTCAATTTCCCGTTAGCCGATCAGCCATAAAATAGTCAGGAGACTTCATTGCAGCAGATCTTCGTTGTGCTGCGCGAATTCTTGCTAGAACCCTCTCGATCCACTCCTGGAACTCCGCGTTTTCCCTAGCATACTTTTCCGATCTGGCCGAGATCAGCGTGTTCGTTCTGTGATGAGCCGCATTTACCACCTTGGGACCGGAACCCCGCTTAATCCCATCAGCTAAGGTTGACCCGTTTTTCGATTGCCTAAGAACGTCGTCGCAGCAATCGTCATCGCAACAGTCGAAGCATAGGTCATCGGGATGGATTCGAACACCTCGTAGATCGTCGCAGCCTCCTCCACCGCCACCACCATCTCCGCCTCCACCGTCTCCTCCACCGCTACAGTCAGAGAGGCTCGCATAAGCCACCGGTGTGTTCGGATAGCTGACACAGGTTGGGCAGGCCGGATTGGTTTTTGTATTGCAATAACCACCCTGCTGAGAACATGATAAAGTTTGAAACTGTTGAGTCTGATCGCCGTCGCCATTGTAGAAGTCAATCACTCCTGGAAGACTACCAGTGCATCCTTGCTCATTGTCGGAGCAATACTCCGTATGTGTTGAATAGGAGTTGCAACTTTCAACCTGCGCCAGTCCGACAAGACAGAACAAACTACCTATAAGAGACAATCCGAGCAGAACCTTGCGTACCATGTGCACTAGCTCCTTTCTGAAGAGCTCAGCTCCTAATAACTTAAGTCAAAACTTGTTGTCTAATCGTGAGCCTTAGCCATTGCAGACCAATCTTCGAATGTAATCGTCTTCCACTTGCCGGGCTCCTCCGCCGCACGACGATAATGGTGATCCTGCCACATGGTTCCGTCCTCAAAAAAAACCGTGCTTACTTCGCCCGCACAGGCTGTCACGCTGGAGAGCGGTTCTTTGGCCTCAATAAGCGATCGGGCATTTGCATAGTTTTGTGGGTCTTCGAGCGGGATCGTGAATTCCTGACCGGGCGGTAGTTCGAACGGCGGACGCCTGGTACTGTCGGGCTGACCCTTCCTCCCCCGAATCGTTGAATACAGGGCATGCTCTGGCCGCCAACCCACGGCGTTCGAAATTTGCCCAGTAAGCGGATTGTCGGGAACGGAATGCTTTTTGAATTCTGCTTCCCAGTTCGAAGTCTCGTAAAGATTGCAAAGCGCTTCGGCATACACAATCTTCCTGCCAGAAACGTTTCTAATTGTCAGTGACAAGTCCTTAAGCCAGTCGTCGCCAGCGTTGAAAGTACTTTCCCACAGCCGTTGGTTTGGATGGTGGCTCCCATTGCTCTTAAGTTCTTCTTTCCCTTCCGTAGCTTTTGTGATCCTTATCGGATCATTTGCGTTCGGGCGATCAATCAGGAGTGTCCTTGAACCTTGAGCCAGCGCTGTCGCGCATACGAATGTGAGAGCCGCACCCAGAAAAGAAGTCAGGCGTGTACACATCGGAAAACCTCCAGTGCGTCGCACTCTACTACCATTAAGCCAGGCTCGATAGGCTTCTGCATTTTTTTACGAATTTGGAACAAGGTTACAATTCTTTACAGAAGCTGCGGGGATGCTTCGACTGCGCGATGAAGCTCGCTCCGCTCACTTCGTCGCTGCGCTCAGAATGACAACCAAAAAAACAAGAATCCCCACTTCTCGCGCAAGACCGCGCGAGAAATGGGGCACCCTTTCTTGCTGAACGAGAGACTTAATAGCGGAACACGATACCGCTGACGATCCGCAGGTTCTTGCCGCTGGTGCTGCCGCTGTTGTGCAGCATGACCCAGTCGGCCTGGGCTGCGCGGAACGAGAAGTGCTGGTTGAAGGTGAAGTCAACTCCGCCGCCGGCCACCAGGGCCATTCCGTTGCCGGTCACGCTCGCTCTCGCTCCACCCAACGACGCCGAGGCATGATCTCCACCGACCAGGGCATGCACGAAGGGTATAAGCCCTGTTCGCACGCAGTGAGAGCACCGGACCGAAGGCATAGGTGTTCGCACGGTTCGAGCTTGATCTGCGAGGTAGCGGAACTCATCGGAAGGAGGGTCGCAAGTGACTGAAGGCTGAGACGGGGTAACGCTATGTCGATAACTGACCGCCTGGCAAATAGTACAGCACACTATCTCCACCAATTGTTGTGGCGCAGGACAAAGGTCGCGGTAACTTTTTTGGGGCCAGCAGTCGAGAGCTTGTTGCTGAACACGAGACAGTAGCTGCCACTTCCGGAAGGGAGATCGACCCGCACCGTGCCTTGAGAAACCCTTCCAGCCGTGTAGATCGAGCGCACCGAAGCCCCCGTCTGCCATTGGTTAAGCTGATCCTCGCCGAGTACCAGGATTTCGATCGTGTCATCGCCGCTCTCGCCTAAGACCCTGAACTGCCCTACGACGGCCATGTGCGTCGATCCTTCCGGCAAAGTGAATTTGTAATAGCGGAAGCTGTGCGGGCCGACAGAGAAGACGTGGTCAATGATGGTCTGATCGGGTGTCCGTCCGAAGAGCGCCCGCACGCCTTGCGCATAGGGATTGCGACTGATTGCAGTCCAGGCGGCGGCGATCAGGAAAAGGATGAGCAATCCGCTAAGGACCGTCTTCCACTTGCGCCGCGGCGGCCGAGATAGATTTTCCATTCTTGTTGCCGGAGCGGTCACGAGTACGCTGTCAAAGCCTAACCACAAAGGTCACGAAGTACCACGAAGGACAATTAGTCTCAATGAATTTCTTCGTGGTCCCTTCGTCTCCTTTGTTGTTCAAGCTTTTTTGGTTTGCATTGCCATGATAGCGAATCGAGGACGTATCTAGTAGAATCGCGCCGAACAGCACGGTTCCGCTCGTCAAGGAATTCCGCCCCCTGAACTGCCGAAGGCAGAGCATCCTCCTGCTCCAACTTTCGCGGAAGCTGAAGCCGGCCATTCTCTCTTCGACCGATTCAAGTCTTCGCTCGACATCGAAGAGATGCTCGGGACCGACTGGTTGAACAAAGTCGGGGTCGCGTTCGTCGTTCTTGGCATTGCGTTCTTTCTCTCTTACGAACCTAAAAACATTGGCCCCGCGGGAAAAGTACTCGTGGGATTCGTGACCGCGGCAGCAATGCTTGGAGGGGGAATCTGGTTTGAGCGGCGGCGAAATACCGGATGCCCGCACGCGCAGGCATGGGTGGCGGGTGGGCACTCCTGTTCTTCACGACTTATGCGATGTATCACGTGCCCGCGGCACACTTGCTCGACTCGCAACCGCACCGGGCTGCGATTGCTGGCGGGAGATGCCGCAGCCGCGCATAAATACGAAACAGAGCTGCAGGTGAGCTCCGACAACTGGGCGCCGGCCTATTAGGGCGAACCGGGTTGGTGGTATTACCGGGCGGGTGATTACGCGCGCGCGTCGCAATTGCTCGCGGCCGGAGTGCAACAGCGCCCCGGTGATGTGAAGATGTGGGTCCGCCGCGCCTGGATCGAGATTGAAATTCGCCGCGCAGGGCCGCGCCCTTTTCCTCGACTACGACCGCGCAACAGCAATGCAGCCGGAGTGGGAGAACCCGCGATGGGTGACGCCGGCGCTACCCTGATTTCGCTGCGCTTCCATCCAGCCCCAATTCCCTCGCGACGGGCTTCAGTGCTTCGATGCAGAAGCCGATATGCTCGTCGAGATCCACACCCAGATCGGCTGCGCCATTCACGATGTCGTCACGGTTTACTTTGCGGGCGAAAGCTTTGTCTTTCATTCTTTTTCGCACTGACTTTACATCAACCTCGGCGAGCGACTTGCTCGGCTTGATCAACGCGACGGCGGTGATGAATCCGGCGAGTTCGTCGCAGGCGAAGAGGGCCTTTTCCATCGGCGTGTCGCGCCTGACGCCGGAATATTCGGCGTGGCTCATGATGGCGCGGCGGATTTCATCGGAGTATCCGCGCTCTTTCAAAATCTCGTTTCCCTTGTAGGGATGCTCGTCAACGCTGGGCCAGCGGTCGTAGTCGAAATCGTGAATGAGGCCAACGACGCCCCAGAGTTCTTCAGCCTGAGGCGAACCGTCGCCGAATTTTTTAGAGCAGGCGCGCATGCACGCCTCAACCGCTTGCGCGTGCTTGAGCAGGCTTTCAGATTGAGTGTATTCGGTCAGCAATTTCCAGGCGGCGTCTCGCGTAAGAGTTCTCCTTGGCGAAATTGAGGTCCACCTAAGTGTAACGGGGATCAATCCAGAACTGTAGACCGGCCATTCTTCAGAATCGTTTGTTACACTCAGTGCGCCCGAAGTAGGGATGCCTTTGATTCCACTGCAGCAAACATTCTCAACAAGGATCATTCATGACTCTGAATCGCCGCCAGTGGTTGCAGGGAATTACTTGCGCAGGCGGACTGGCAACGTTAGGAAAGACCTCTTCATTCGCCGCCAAAAGCCGCAACTTTAGTCCGGAAACTGCGGTTCGCATGCCGCGGCCACTGGGCAGTCCCGTGACAGAGAGCCTGCGGCCTGTGATCGAAACCTCCCGCGACGTTCATACCCATTACGAAAAGATCGTGGAAGTCGCGGGCTGGATGGCCTATGAAGACCTCCCCATGCCGAATCTGGCTATCCCCTACGGGTTGGAAAAAACTCCCGACATCGCCATGGATTTCGTGATGGTGGGCAACACCATCGATACGGCATTCACCGACTTCAAGACGCACGTCAAATTCCAGACCGACTACGCAGGCGCGCACCTTTCAGATTCGGATGCAATGTTCGGGTGCCTGAAACGCGCCTTGGACAAAGGCATGCCCGTTCTCGATGGAAAATTTCTGGCCTCGATCACGCGCCAGGACATGCAGAAGATTTTCGCCGGCAACATCGAAATGCCGATGCTCGACGAGAAGATCGCCGTGTTTCGTCAGGCAGGCGAGGTATTAACCGCGAAATACGGCGGCCGGTATTACAACTTTATCCGTTCATGCCCGCCGCGTCTTTACGACAACGGCAAAGGACTGGTGGAGAAACTGGCGGCGGAGTTTCCACGCTACAACGACGTAAGCATGTATGACGGCCACGAAATCAAGTTTTACAAGCTGACGCAACTCGGCTTCTGGCAAATTTATTCCGGGCTGCACGAGACCGGCGCGTTCAAACTGGAAGACCCGCAAAAGATGACGGCTTTCGCGGACTACATCGTGCCGGTGGCTCTCCGCTTGATGGGTATGACCAGCTACTCGCCCGCGCTGGAGCAGGCCATCAATTCCCATCAACTCATTCCGCGCGACAGCCGCCAGGAAATCGAAATTCGCGCGCACTGTCTGTACGCGACCGCGCTACTGACCGATGAGATCAACAAACTGCGGAAGCCGGACGAGCAGATCATCATCCCGCAAATTGATGCGCGCCTGTGGACGCACTATCACACGACATCCTGGCCCCATCACCTGACTGAAACCATCATGTACTGATGTTCGCCCACCTGCTGCGATGAAACACTTCACCACCACAAAGGACACGAAGTATCACGAAGCTTAAAGCGCGAACGGATTTCCTTCGTGTACCTTTGTGACCTTTGTGGTGAATTCCCAAACTGACCACTACAAGTTTCCCCAACAAGTTGCGCAGGGTTGATCTGGAGTTATCCGATCAAGGAAGTGAACCGTTACATCGAGCGGCTGGTCGACGGAGGATTCGAAGACCGCGTGATGTTCGGCACCGACCAGCTCATCTGGCCCAAGCTGATGGCGTATTCGATCAGCATCATCCAGAACGCAGACTACCTGACGCCCCAGCAGAAGCGCGACATTCTGTACAACAACGCAGCGAGATTTCTACGCCTCGATGCGCAGACACAATCGAAGTAAGAATTTGAATGTTGTCCAACTTAGAAGTAAGGGATTCCTGACCAGCTTTGGCCATGTTTGGCTGTTGACGCCCTGGGATGCGCAATTTTACAGTCCCGGCATGAACAAGAACGAATATCTCACCGAATACGACAAGATCATAGCAACCGTGCAGCTTTACATCGACGGGAGCAAACAGGGTAAGAGTTCTGTGATGCGTCCAGCTTTTCAACCGAACGCTTCGTTCTTCGGTTACGCAGGGGATCAACTGGCAGTCGGGACTGAGTTCCTCTTTGACTGGATCGACAAGAATGGTCCGGCTGCAGACATTCAGCCGCGGATCGTAAGCGTCGACATTCTCGATTCCATCGCGGCGGTTCGCCTGGAAGTGGCCGGATGGTCAGGTAAGTTGGCGGGATCGGGCGTCCAGATGTCGGACCATTTTACGCTTCTTAAAACCCCGGGCGGGTGGAAGATTATCCAGAAGGCGTTTCACTGGCATGCGGCCGGGCAGAGCCGGGCGGCGTAATCTCTGCTATAGTTTTCGGCGGAGTTTTGAGATGCCAGAGCGAAACACTCCGCAAAAGACTCTGGAATCGTGGAAGCAGATCGCCGCCTATCTCGACCGAAGCGAACGCACCGTCCGGCGGTGGGAGGCGACCGAAGGGCTTCCCGTCCATCGTCGCGAACACGAAAAACAGGACACGGTCTTTGCCTTCAGGCATGAGATTGAGGTTTGGAGCCGTCAGCGAACCAGATGTCCAGGCCCTACGCCTACTGACTCCGCCGAACCCATCACTCTGAACCCAGCCAACGCCTACCTCAGTGAGCACGATGCGATCACCCGCACGATGCATCTCTACATCGCTGGCGCCCGGGCGGGCGACAGCGATCTCATGCGGCCCGCGTTTCATTCCTCAGCCACCATCTCCGGCTATTGCCAAGGGGTGGAATATACGGGTTCGATCGAACATGTATTCGAGTGGATCAACAGAAACGGCCCTGCATCGAACATCAGTCCACGGTTCGCCCGAATCGAAATCATTGAGACCATTGCGGTCGTTCACCTTGAGGTAGAGCACTGGTCGGGAAAACTTGCAGGAGTCAATTCGCGGGCTTCGGACGTTTTCACCTTGCTGAAGTGCAAGGGCGAGTGGAAAGTTACCCATAAGCTCTTTCACTGGCATGATAGATAATTTCTGTGCACACACGTTCTCGCTGCTCCAAAATTTTTGTCGCGATGTGATCCCAGTTAGTACACAGCGCGGGGATGTTGGCAGGCAGCCGAATTCCCGCTCTAATTCGGGATTTCACCAGGCATCCTCTCAATCGCTTAAGCTCTCCGACGAAAATGCCACTATCGTGGTGCATTTTTTTATTGACATCCACAGGGCACATGCCGCAGATTGAGTTCCGCAGTTGCACGAGTCCCCCAAGAAAGTTCCTGCAAGGCTGTAAGGAGAGCCCGCTCTGGCACTCCCACAACCCGATGGCCACGACACTTGCCCCGGTAGATGCAAGGGAAGTAGTACGCTGTGACCACTGCCTGTTAGTTCAGTTCCGTACATCCAACAACAATTGCCGACGGTGCCACGCGTCTATGGACGAGGAACCGGAGCCTGAGCCCATCATGGTCGCGCCGCCAGTGCTTATGCCTATGCCGGGCACCGGGCGCGGACATCTGAACTTAGCGACCTCCATCCGCTCCCTGCGCCTGCGCAGCGGGCTCAGCCAACGTCAACTCGCGGGACGCATGTCGGTGCCGCGTACGTACGTGTCGAAAATTGAAAACGAGAAGGCCACGCCTACGCTGTCGTCCCTGGAACGGCTGGCGCGCGCACTGGAGGTTACCGTGCCCGATCTGTTGAGCGGCGGCGAACGCACGCGCCAGGAAGAAGTCAACGAATTGATGAAAGATCAATTTATCGCCGAAATCTTGCCGTTCGTCTCGCAACTGAACGGGATGCAGATGTCGAGCATCCTGACGCAGGTCCGGGATCTGACGGTGAGGCCGAGAAGGACTGCTTAGAAGCACGGTTTCAAAGCGGCAAAGTTTCAAGGTTTCAAAGTTGGCGTGCCAGACTTCAGGTTGCAAAGTTGGTTTTCACTTTGAAACTTTGAAATTTTGCCACTTTGAAACGTAAGTTTATCCGGGCAACCAGCCAACACTCGCCGGGACCATCCTCTGGTCCCGGCTTTTTTGTCTTCGAAGTTTCCGCAACTCCAATCGTGAGTGGGTCATCAAGATAGGTGTCCACTTTTCACGAGGTCAGCATGGAAACAATCGAAAAGTCAGTCGTTATCACTGGCGCTTCCAGCGGTATTGGACGTGCATCCATGAGTCAAATGCAAGAGGCCGGATGGCGCGTCTTTGCCACCGTGCGCAAAGAAACAGATCGAGACAAGCTTCGCTCCGAGACAAACATCTATCCGGTGCTCATGGACGTGCAGGACCCTGCGTCGATATCCTTGGCGGCGGCGGAAATCAAGTCCCAGTTGAACGGGCGAGGGCTGGACGGGCTTGTGAACAATGCAGGAGTTGGCTGGGTGCGTCCTCTCGAATATGCTTCGTTGCGCGATCTGCGCGAGATATTCGAGATCAACGTCTTCGGGCAGATCGCCGTTGCGCAAGGATTGCTGCCCTCATTGCGAAAGGTGAGGGGACGCATTGTGAACATCACGTCCGTCGGCGTCAATATCGCAATTCCCTTTGGAGGATTGCTCAACGCGAGCAAGTGTGCCTTCGGAATGTTGAGCGACACGCTGCGGCTCGAAATGCATCCATTTGGAGTGCGCGTGTGCGCGGTGGAACCTGGCGCAATCTCCACTCCGGCGGTCGACAAAACGCTCGGGGACATCGAGCAGGTCATCGCTGACCTGTCCGCTGATGCACAAGCGCGGTATGGCGACATGCTGCGCACGTTCGCCCGGAAGGCCTACGCACGCGAAAAAGCCGGGAGTTCTCCCGACGTGGTGGCCCGGGCGGTTCATCACGCTTTGACTTCCGCTCGGCCTAAGATTCGCTATCGAGTGGGCAAGCATGCCCGACTGATGGCGACCCTGCCCAAGTTAATTCCGGAAAGCATTTTGGATGCGCTGCGGCTGCGCATGTTCGGAATCTCGGCTGCTTCCGAAAATCCCCGCCCTTCGACAGGCTCAGGGCAGGCTTTCTCGCGCAAACAACACGCGGGAAATCGAGCACCCGGCCGGGGTGCATCCTCGCGGACGGCATGATTGAATCCGGGATAGATCGACAGACATCTATCCAGCATGAGCTTGGAAACTGGATTTGATGGATGGGCACGGCCAGTCGGTACGACCGGTGAGTTCTTGGATACGCAACTCTCGGATAGGCCAATTGCAAGGGAATCGGCCGCCGGTAGCGGAAGGGACGACACTTCCCTGCTCGATGCGTATTCGACGGCCGTCACGGGCGCGGTCGAGCGGATCAGCCCGTCGGTTGTGCATATTGAAGTGCATCAGGCGGCTGGGCATACGCGGTCGGGCGAGCCGCGCGAACGACAAGGGGGCGGGTCAGGCTTTGTGTTCACGCCTGATGGCCTGATTCTGACGAACAGCCACGTCGTTCACGAGTCGTCACGGCTGGCTGTGACGCTGGCGGACGGCCGCCACATGCCAGCGACCCTGATTGGCGAAGATCCGGCGAGCGATTTGGCGGTGATCCGCCTGGAAATGCCGCGTTTCGACGAGTATGGGCTCACGGTCGCAACTCTCGGAGATTCGCAAAAGCTGTGTGTGGGGCAGGTCGCGATTGCGATTGGCGCTCCCTATGGATTTCAATCAACGGTAACCGCTGGCGTTGTAAGCGCGCTGGGACGGTCGCTGCGTTCGTATTCCGGGCGCCTGATAGACGACGTCATTCAAACCGATGCAGCGCTGAATCCGGGAAATTCTGGCGGGCCACTGGTCGATTCCGCGGGACGCGTCATTGGCGTGAACACAGCTACGATTCTGCCGGCGCAGGGCATCTGCTTCGCCATCGGCATCAATACGGCGAAGTTCGTGGCCAGCCGCCTGCTCCGCGATGGACGGATTCGGCGCAGCTATGTCGGCCTGTCCGGGCAGACCGTACCGGTGCATCGGCGCGTAGTGCGCTTCTACGACCTGCCGAAAGAGACGGGAGCCCTCGTGATATCGGTCGAAGATGGCAGTCCAGCGAAGCGTGCCGGACTGCGCGAAGGCGATGTGATCGTAGCTCTTGAAGGCCAGCCGGTCGCGGGTGTGGACGATCTACATCGCCTGCTGACGGAAGTGCGGGTAGGCGTGAGTTCGACGCTGAAGGTGATTCGATATACCGACAAGCTGGAGTTGAAAGTGGTGCCGGAAGAGACGAAGTAATTCTCTAGACTCTTTGTTGGAAGGATTGTGACGTCGATGATGCTAGATCAAGCCTGAAAGGAAACCACCAAGATGACACAGATCATCGCTTTAGCAGGTATTCTTGAGCACGAATTTAAAATCCCTTCCATTGAAATACAGCAGGCCTGGAAAGCAATCCTTGCTGAGAATCCAGAAACCCCCGATTAAGCGTGACTTGCCCAGAAAGTCCGTATGATCAACTAGGCTCCGCTCCTCATTGCATCCCCCTTGCCCGCTGTGGTACTCTCAATTCGATGTCCACTTTGCAACACAAAGTACCCGCGGGACTGGACAAGAAAGAGGCCGAAGTTTACCGGCATCTGGATCCGGAACGTTTGCCGCGACATATTGCGATCATCATGGATGGCAATGGGCGATGGGCCAAGCGGCGTCATCTGCCGCGTGTGGCGGGACATCGCGCAGGAGTGGCTTCCGTGCGCTCGACCGTCGAGACGGCGGCGCGCGTTCATATCCCCGCGCTGACCCTCTATGCCTTCTCGGAAGAGAACTGGAAGAAACGTCCCGCGAGCGAAGTCGGATTTCTGATGGGCTTGTTGAGCCGCTATCTGAAGGCTGAAGTTCCCACACTGAACAAGAACAACATTCGCCTCGAATACATTGGCCGCCAGCATGAACTGCCGCCGGACGTGCAGGAGCGCATGGAATGGGCGCGCGGCGCGACCTCTCACAATACCGGCATGGTGCTGACGCTGGCGCTCAACTACAGTTCTCGCAGCGAATTGGTCGATGCATTCCGCTCCATGGTTCACGCTGCATCGCAGAATGGCGGCATCGATCATCTGCGAATCGACGAGGACTTGGTTTCGCGGCACCTGTACACGCGGCACCTGCCCGATCCGGACCTGGTTGTGCGGACCTCAGGGGAGATGCGGTTGAGCAACTTCCTGCTCTGGCAGCTTGCGTATGCGGAAATTTATGTGACTTCGACATTGTGGCCGGATTTCCGCGGTTTGCATTTGCTTGAGGGCATCGCGGAATATCAGAAGCGCGAACGGCGCTATGGCGGACTGAATCATGCGGACAAGCACCCGGCAAAGCCCATTACGGCCGAGTTCGCAGAGGATACTGAGGAGACAATCCCGTCCTGATCCGCGCTGGTGAAAATCTGCAATTCATGCCAAGATCGTAGCCGTTCCACTCCACACTTCCCTTGCTCAAGCGCATCGCTACTGCGGTGGTTCTCATCCCGATTGTGCTGGCGCTAATTTTGCGCGCGCCGGTGTGGATGCTGGCCATTTTTGCGGGCGCTGTGGCCCTCGTCACGATTCACGAATTCCTCAAGCTGACAGAATCGTACGGCGTGCGGCCGATGGCATGGCCGACGCACCTTTTTGCGGGATTATTTTTCCTCGTCCTCGCGTTCAGTTCTGGCATTGAAAGTCCGCTGCTTTCCACTGGAAAGTTCCTTGTGGTACTCGGGTTCGTGGCGGCGATCGCGCCGTTCATTTTTCTGACACGGGCGATGCGCGATGGAAATCTTGCCGCCGGATATCCTGCCGCGGCAGCATCAGTATTTGCATTCACCTACATTGCGATACCAATGGGAATGCTGGTGCAGCTTCGGCAGGAGTGGGCGGGTGCATTCTATGTCCTCTATCTTTTGCTGGTCGTGTGGGCGGGAGACATCTTCGCCTACTTCGTCGGCAAGGGGATCGGCAAGCATCTGCTGGCGCCGCGGGTCAGCCCCAAGAAGACTTGGGAAGGCGCAATCGCCTCGATCATAGCCAGTGTCGCCGTCGGATGGCTGATGTTCACGTACGCCCTGCCGATCAGTTCTGCACTTTTGCGCGCCGGGCTGATCGAGCGCCGCGACGGATTGTTCGGCCTCGAACAGCCTGCCATCGGTCCGATCATTGTGCTGACGATTGTGCTGAATATCGCAGCGCAGCTTGGAGACCTGGTCGAATCGTTGATCAAACGAGGCGCGGGTGTGAAAGATTCCGGCTCAATTCTTCCCGGCCACGGCGGCATGCTTGATCGTATTGATGCGCTGCTCTTTGCGGCTCCGGTGCTGTGGTACTATGCGGCTTGGCGCGTCATGCAGTAAGCTTGAAATGGCGGATTCGAAGCAGTTCCCTCCCCTGAAACCGCCCTACGATGAAAATTCATTGAACAAACGAAAGCTGGCGATGTATGAACGGCCTTCGACGGAAGTTCTGCTTGGGTCCTTCGTTCCCGGACAACCGAACTGCGTCAAGCCAAGGCCGGATGGGACGATACTTGATGGACATCACCGCATCCATATTCTGCGGGTCCGCGGAATACACGTGGACACCTTCCCCCGCGATATCATTGTGAAGGAGCCAATTTAAGGCATGTCCTCTGGACTCTATTGGATTGCTGGATCGTGGCCCGGGAGATTGGCTGTGGCCGCTCGTCCGCGAGGCGGAGACTGGCTGCCAGCGGAAATCGCCTATTGGAAACAATCCGGAGTGAAGGCCGTTCTTTCGCTTCTCACCGGGGAAGAAGAACGGGACCTCGATCTGCGAGACGAGGCAAAGGATGTCCGGAGCTTGGGGCTAGAGTTTTTTTCGCTGGCGGTTCCGGACCGGCAAGTACCTCCGTCAGAGACACAGATGGCGAGAACATTGGATAAGCTGACCCCTTTGCTTTCCAGCGGAAAGAATGTTCTTGTTCACTGCCATCAGGGGGGTGGGTCGCAGCGGGCTGGTCGCGGCCTTGCCTACTTGTGAAAAGTGGAATGAGTCCGGGAGCTTCAGTTGAAGCAGTATCGGCAGCGCGGGAGTTAGCGTGACAGAGACGCTAGAGCAGAGAGAATGGATCGAGCGCTACGCTCCGGCGTTCGCCAAATAGGAGTTCCACGGTTTCCGTAAATGAAACGCATTGCCATTCTCGGATCGACCGGATCGATCGGGCGCAGCACATTGCGTGTGGCCGAGGCGTATCCCGACAGATTTCAGATCGTCACGCTGGCGGCGGGCAGCAACCTTGATGCGGCATTCGAACAGGCGAAGCGCTGGCGGCCGCGCGTCATCTCAATGGCGGCGGAAAAAGATGCCGACTCGCTTCGGGTCAGGCTGAAAACCGAGGGGCTCAGCGGCATCGAAGTTGTCGACGGCTCCGCAGGCATAGTCACAGTCGCGACGCATTCCGATGTCGATTTCGTGGTCAGCGCGATCGTCGGCGTTGCGGGCCTGGAAGCGACTTATGAGGCCGTCCGCGCGGGGAAAACTCTCGGGCTGGCCAATAAGGAATGCCTGGTCGCGGCGGGTGAGTTAATTACGGCCGAGGCGCGAAGAAAAGGCGTCGCGCTACTCCCCATCGACAGCGAGCACAATGCCGTCCATCAATGCATGCGCGGCGGACGCATGGAAGAAGTCGAGCGGGTTTGGCTCACTGCTTCCGGCGGCCCATTCCGGAACACGCCCGAGGCGGAATTTGCCTCCATCACGGTCGAACAGGCGCTGAATCATCCCACGTGGAAGATGGGCAAGCGTATCACGATCGACTCGGCGACCTTGATGAATAAAGGCTTCGAAGTCATTGAGGCCTGTCGTTTGTTCCATTTGGCGCCTTCGAAAGTCGATGTCATCGTCCATCCCCAATCCACGATTCATTCCATGGTCGAATTCGTGGATGGCAGCATACTTGCACAATTCTCGGTGACCGACATGCGGCTGCCGATCTTGTACGCTTTGACCTATCCCGAGCGAATTGAATCGGATATGCGCTTCCCGGTCAGCGACTTGCGTCATCTCGACTTCAGCCCGCCAGACCTGAAAAAATTTCCTTGTCTGCGCTTGGCCTATGAAGCGGTCGAGGCGGGCGGAGCTAAGACGGTGGCGCTGAATGCCGCCGACGAGGTCGCGGTCGCAGCGTTTCTGGAAGAAAACATTGGATTTAACCAGATCCCCAGGATCATCGAAGAGGTGCTTGCGGCCACAGAGCCGGGAACTCTGGCGTCGATCCGGCAGGTGCTGGAAGCCGATGCCGAAGCTCGCCGGATTGCCGACCGGCAGGTAACAAACATTGGCAAGAAAGGGCGGCCCAGGACAACATCGTTCGCCTAGTTTTGTAATCTAATCAGTGGGAGCGTACGTACCTTCATTATGTCTGATTTCCTGACTTCTCTCGTCGCAGTTGTGGCTGTTCTCGGGTTCATGATCCTCATCCACGAGTTCGGCCATTACGCTGTGGCTAAGTGGCTCGGCGTGCGGGTCGAACAGTTTGCCATCGGATTCGGCAAGCGCCTTATCGGCTTCCGCAAGGGCGAGACCGACTACCGCATCAATGCAATTCCTCTTGGCGGCTACGTCAAGATGAGCGGCGAGAATCCCATGGACCAGCGGAGCGACGACCCGAGGGAATTTCTGAATCACTCGCGCTGGCATCGATTCCTCATCGCTATTGCCGGCCCGACGATGAACATTCTGCTCGCCGTGGTCCTGTTGACCACGGTCTACATGGTGCACTACGAGTATCCGGCATTTTATGACGAGCCGCCAGTGATCGGTTGGGTGTTGAAAGATACGGCTGCCGCCAAGGCTGGATTTGAGGTGGGCGACCGCATTACGCGAATTGATGATGTTCAGAACCCCAATTGGGAACAAGTCGAGCTGAAAGAGGCCCTGAATCCCGGGCAGCCCCTGGACGTTCAGATTGAACGCGAGGGCAAGACTATCGACAAGACGGTTGTCCCGGAAGCCACTGGCGTTGACCGCATCGGATACGCGGGATGGGCTCCCAAGGAAAGTACCGTCACCATCACCGACCTGGCGCCCGGCATGCCGGCTGAAAAAGCGGGATTAAAGGAAGGCGATCAGATCGAGACGCTCGACGGAAAACCCGTGCCGGCATTGGCGGCTATGGTCGAAACCCTCAAAGAGACGAAAGACAAGCCGATCACAATCACGGTCCTGCGCAACCACCAGACGAAGACGTTTACGGTACAGCCGGTGCTTTCGGAAAAGTCCTACCGCATCGGAATTAGCAGCATTCAAATGAATGTGAAGACACTGCCATTCGCAGAGGCCCTCAGATTGTCAGTGCAGGAAAATCGGCAGAGCACGATACTGATTCTCGAGTTAGTCAAGAAGATGGTGCAGCACAAGATTTCCATGCGCTCGATTGAAGGGCCTATTCGCATCGGTCAGGCCGCAGGAGAAGCTGCGCGTCGAAAGGGTTGGACGCCTTTGATGCAGCTGAGCGCCGCCATCAGCCTGAATCTCGGCATATTCAACCTGTTGCCAATTCCGATCCTCGACGGTGGAGTGATCCTGTTCTTGTTCATCGAAGGACTGATGCGTCGCGACATCAGCATGAACATCAAGGAACGCGTCTACCAGGCCGCGTTCGTGTTCCTCGTGCTCTTTGCCGTGATGGTGATCTACAACGATTTGATGAAGACGATTCCCGGGCTGGCGGACAAGCTGCCGTAGGATTGCTGGCAACGGCTGAATTCCCGACTCGGCTAGCCGCCGCTGAAGGCTTTCGTTGTAACAACCGCTAAAGCCAGGTACGCGATTGCGAAGCATGCGAACGCACTGAATCCAACGGATTTTCGCATGCTAAGATATAGATTCCTATGGCAATTATTCCCCGCAGAAAGACCCTAACCGCCGTGGTTGGCGGCGTGCGCGTCGGGTCGGATGCACCCGTTGTGGTGCAATCCATGACAAACACCGACACAGCCGACATTCCAGGAACTGTGCAGCAAGTTGCGGCGCTCGCTCGCGCTGGGTCGGAACTGGTTCGCGTCACGGTGAATAACGACGACGCTGCGGCTGCCGTTCCACATATTGTTGAGCAGCTCGACAAGCAAGGTGTCCGCGTGCCGATCATCGGCGACTTCCACTACAACGGACACGTTCTGCTGACGAAGTATCCCGAGTGCGCGCGCGATCTGGCGAAGTACCGTATCAATCCCGGCAATGCCAGCATTGGCGCCAAGGGCGACAACAATTTCCGCACGATGATTGAAGTCGCAGTGAAGTACAACAAGCCGGTGCGGATTGGCGTCAACTGGGGATCGTTGGATTCAACGCTTCTCACCCGCATGATGGATGAGAACTCAAAGCTCGACGAGCCGAAGGATGCGCGTGATGTGACGATGGAAGCAATGATTGTCAGCGCCCTCGATTCTGCTGCGTCCGCCGAGAAATACGGCCTGCGGCCAGACCAGATCATTCTGAGCGCGAAAGTCAGCGGCGTGCAAGATCTGATTGACGTTTACCGCGCGCTGGCCGCGCGGTGTGACTATCCTCTGCATCTGGGTCTGACCGAGGCCGGCATGGGAGCCAAGGGCGTGGTCGCTTCCAGCGCCGCCATGGGTGTAGTTCTTCAGGAAGGAATTGGGGATACCATCCGAGTCTCGCTGACGCCGGCCCCGGGTGGCGATCGCACCGAGGAAGTTCGGGTCGCGCAGCAGATTTTGCAATCCATGGGTATTCGCAGCTTCACGCCGCAAGTTACGGCCTGCCCCGGCTGCGGGCGCACGACGAGTACCTTCTTCCAGGAGATGGCGGAACAGATACAGTCGTATCTCCGCCAGCAGATGCCTGCGTGGAAGGGCCGCTACATCGGCGTCGAAGAGATGAAGCTGGCTGTCATGGGATGCGTGGTCAACGGTCCGGGCGAATCTAAGCACGCCAACATCGGCATCTCGCTGCCGGGAACATTTGAAGAGCCGAAGGCTCCGGTGTATGTAGATGGGCGATTGTTCACCACCCTAAAGGGCGACCGCATTGTGGCGGAATTCATCGAGATCCTCGATGAATACGTCGATTCGCATTACGCCGCGAAAGAAGATGTGAAGGAAGAAGTTCCCGCCAAGGTATAAGCACCGACGAAGAAGAGCCACACATCAATTCCAATTAACAAAGCCTCTACATTTTCACGGGCTGTATTCGATCGAGGGTCACTTGCAAGCCTTGTGCGCAGTTGAGCGTACCGTCCGTTGTACAGGTTGCCTGAACAGTGAAAGTGTCGGAAGAGCTGATCGCAATCCTGTGCTTGGTGTCAAAGCAGTTTGGAGCCACGTCGCTCACGGAGCATGTCAGTGAAGTGGGACTACCGTTTAGCTATACCGTTACAGCGCTTGGCGTGACGCATTGACATATCACTGGCTCCTCTTCAGATGCGACCTCTAAATCTGCTAAGAATCCGTTAGCGCTAAATGGCACGGGGAGCGAGGTGCGTCGGCGTATCGCCACAATTCGGATCAGTCAGGTTTCCAAATGCATAGAGATTGACCGATCCAAAGGTCATAGCATTCTGCGTGATGGCGCCATTGCAATAGCCGAAATACACACCGGTGGTTGCGAGCGATTGCGTCGAGGTCGAAGCGCCGTCGGCGTGTGTTCGTGCTACAGCAAAAAGTCCAGCGAGAGCTGTGATTAGGCATAGAGCCTTGTACATTGTGGAAGCCTCCAAGCGAAAGTCCAAAAGCGGCGAAGATCATATCCGCAAATTGGAACCTTGGGAAGCATGGACTGGTTCTCACTTTTTCGGCGAAATTCGACCACTATTGCCCCGTAAGCAAAAAGATCGGCGCCTGCGGCGGCGCGAGGGGAACTGCGCTGCCAGTGTCCGTGGTCGAACCTACGTCGGGCTGGTTCGAGACATTGCACTCGAATTGCGTCGCGGAGAGGCCGATCGCCAGTACCGTCAGCGTCTGGCTGTTCAGAGGAACGCCAGCCGCGCTCGTCAGCCCTGAAATCGCTACCCTCGTGCCGGCGGTAAAGGTATTTGTCGCCTGGAACGTCGCCACGCCGGATGTAATCGAAAGCCCGGTGATTGTGGCGGGCTGGCTGCATAGTCCGGTGCAAGCC
>DATAUY010000144.1:0-6266 GCA_036268025.1 Candidatus Sulfotelmatobacter sp.
CCTTTCAGGCAAGCCTGAAGACGCTTTCGACCGCTCAGGTCGCGCTGCCCGAACTCGCGGCCAACATGAACCGCTACGCCTGCACCAACAGCCAGGGCGGACTCCGCTTCACGACGGCATTTCTCGCAGAGTACGATCCCGTCCGCCGCGCCCTCGACTACATCAATGCGGGGCACAACAACCCAATCCTTCGCCGCGCCGACGGAAGGATTGAACGTCTCGACGTCGGTGGCCTCCCATTCGGGATCATGCCAGAGGCGCCATATCAACCGGCCAGCGTCACGCTGGCGCCGGGTGATTGGCTGATTATTTTTACGGACGGTTTGGTGGAAGCTGAAAACGCGCGTCAGGAAGAATACGGAGAAGCGCGCCTGCTCGCCGCAATCGAGGCTGCACAGGCCACCGACCCCGACGAGATGCTCAAGCGCCTGATGGCCGAACTCGATCTCTTCGTTGGCCAAACTCCCCAGCACGACGACGTCACGTGCATGTTGCTGAAGTCAGTGTGACTTTCTGTCTGTGCAATTCAAATGCATCAGGGTGCCCCATTTCTCGCGCGCTCTTTGCGCGAGAAGTGGGGAATTTCGGCCTGCTACCCTTCCTTTTCGCTCTCATCCGCGATCCCAATCTTAGACAGCCGGTATCGCAACGCATTCCGCGATAGTCCGAGCAGACGCGCAGCCTGGCTCTTGTTTCCATTCGCGCGCCGGAGCGCTTCCTGCACCATCTCGTCTTCCCATTGTTCGAGAGTCATTCCGTCGGGCAAAAATCCCGGCGTACCATTTGCCGCCTTCGACGGACGCGCATCAATGTGGACATCACTCACCTCAAGCTGCGGGCCTTTCGACAACGCGCAGGCCCGCTCGACAATGTTCTGTAGCTCGCGGACATTGCCCGGCCAGTGATAATTCACGAGGACTTGCATCGCCTGCGGACTGATTCCTTCGATCTCTTTGCCCGATTCACCGGCGAAGCGCGTCACAAAGAGATTCACGAGATCTGGGATGTCTTCTTTCCGCTCGCGCAGCGGAGCGATGTCAATCGGCACCACATTCAGCCGATAGTAGAGATCCTCGCGAAACGTTCCCTGCTCCAGCGCTTCGCGCAGATCTTTGTTTGTCGCCGCAATCAACCTCACGTCTACTTTGACCGTTTTTGTTCCGCCAAGCCGTTCGAATTCACGCTCCTGAAGGACCCGCAGCAACTTCACCTGCGTTGCCGGCGGCACATCGCCGATCTCATCAAGAAACAACGTTCCCTTATCCGCCAATTCGAACTTCCCCGGCTTGCTGGCGACCGCTCCGGTAAATGCGCCCCTTTCAAATCCAAACAGTTCGCTTTCCAGCAGATTTTCGGGAATCGCGGTGCTGTTGATTTTCAGAAACGGCCCGGACGCGCGCTTCGATTTTTCGTGGATCGCCCGCGCGATCAAATCCTTACCCACGCCGCTCTCGCCGCCCAGAAGCACCGTCGCGTTCGTGGGCGCGACCCGCTCCACGGTCGCCAGAACTTCCTGCATCTTCGGGCTGCGCGCAACGATATTCGGATGCGAATACTTTTTTCCCAGCGCTTCGCGCAGCGTCCGGTTCTCTTCGCGCAGGTTGCGGACGTCCAGCTCCTTATGGATCACCATCCGCATTTCAGCCAGCGAGAAAGGCTTCAACACGTAGTCGCTCGCGCCAGCCTTCATCGCCTCGACCGCCGTCTCGACACTGCCGAATGCTGTCATCACTACAACCGGCAAAGCTGCATTCTGCCGTTTGACGCTATGCAGGAATTCCAGCCCGTTCATACCCGGAAGCTTCAAATCCGTCAGCACAAGATCGACGCCGTTCTCACGCAGCAGCTTCAGCCCAGTCTCGGCATCTTCGGCAGAATGTGTCGTGAAGCCGTCCTCCCCGAGATTCAACTCGAGCAGGCGCCGCATCTTGGCTTCATCTTCAACAATCAGAATCGAAGGCATTCGTTCTCGTCCTCGTACTGTCTCTACGAAATCACCAGGTGTGCGTTCGCCTCAGGTGCATCCTTTTCGCCGGCGGCAGGAAAAAACAGCACGAAGCATGTTCCCGTTGCGCCGCCGGCGCCGTTACCGGAACTTTCAACCCGAATCGATCCATGATGGCCGTCCACGATCTTCGACACAATCGATAATCCCAGGCCCACTCCAGTCTTCTTCGTCGTCACAAATGGATTGAAAATCTGTTCCCGTAACTCTTTCGGGATTCCAGGCCCGGTATCGGCGATTCTCACTTCAACGCCCTCGATAGACTCTCCGTTGGGAGCGCGGTGTCGCGAGCTCTCCGCCTTCACGCGAAGTTCTCCACCAATCGCTCCCATCGCATCGTACGCGTTCTGGATGATGTTGATGAATGCCTGCTCCGCCAGGCTTTCGTCCAACGGCACCGGCGGCAAGTTCGCCTGATAATTCTTCTCGACGCGCACGGCCGCGCCCTTCCAGAGTTGCGCCACATCGCGCAAGGCCCGATCCAGGACTTCAGGAATGGCGCCCGGTTCCAGATCCGCGTGCAGCGGCCGCGCAAAATCGAGGAAGCGCGTGACCATAGCGCTCAAGCGGTTGGTCTCAGTCGAAATGTATCCTGCCAACTCGGTCGCGAGGGGATTCGATTCTGCCAGCTTCTGGGCCAGCATTTCCGCCGAGCCTTTGATCACTCCCAGCGGATTGCGAATCTCATGCGCAAGCCCGGCAGAAAGCTGTCCCAGGGCCGCCAATCGCTCCGATCGTCGCGCCTCGGCCTGCGCCTGTTCCAGGCGGCGATTCGTATCCGCCAGCGTTTCCGCCAGCTCCTGGTAGCGCTTTGTCTGTCGCTTGCTCTCGACCACAAAACGATTGATCACCGTCGCCGCGAGAAAAAAGAACAGGACGCGGATTGCCAGCAGCTCGTAGCTTTCCGCCGTGATGTCTACACCTTCAAGATCAGGATCGAGGAGGTACGACGTAAAGGCCCCCGAAGCCAGCGTCGTCCAGAACAGCGTTCCCCATGGCCCGAAATATTCCGCCGCCGTCACTACCGGCAGAAAATAAATTGGCCAGTAGCTGCTGTTGATGCTGATCTCGCCCGTATGGCCCACCAGCATCGTGGCCAAGCCGATCTTCATCAGCACCACATAAGCTGGGCCCCGTTCTGGAATATGCGCGACGAGCCATCGTTCCGACAACTGCAAGATGCCGAACGCGAGCAGAATGCCCTGCTTGTGGATCTCTTTCACCGGCGGTAACAGAGCCAAGCCCGCAAGGAAGAGAATCCACAGCACATCCATCCAGTTGATGTCGGGTCGCTTCGCTTCTTTCATCTTCCTGCCGATTTCTTGCCGAAAACAGTTCAGGTGCAAAAAGCTACGCCGGGAGTGGTCTGGCCGCTCCCGGCGCTTTGATTTTCACATCGCGGCTCGCATGCGCATCTTATGCGAACCCTATCACACTGTAAGGTGGCAGCGTCAACGGTCCTTCTTCGGCGGCGCTGACGGCTTCGGCTCCGGCCGCGACTGCTCCTGTCTTGACTGCTGCGGAGGCGCTGCGGTGCGTTGCTGGTGCCATTGGTTGAACTTCTGCTCCTGCTGCTGTTCCTGTTGCGGCGTGCGCTCCTGCACCGGAGGCGTAGGCCGCACTCGCGGATTCGCTTCCTGTGACGCCGGCGTCTGTTGTGACGCATGGAAGTCGCGATTCGTCGGCTGCATACGGTTCTGCGGAGCTTCCGGACTGCGGTTCTGGTTCTCCGCGCTGCCTTGCTGCTCCAGAGTACGCGGCTGCTGATGGTTACCGCCGTTCGGCGGAGTGAACGATCGGAACCCATCGTTCGTCTGCTGCGCACGGCCCTGGTTCCCCTGATTCGTCTGCGTAGCCGGACGCGTCGGGCCTGCCGGACGAACCAGAGATTGCTCGTTCAAGCGCCCCCCAGCCTGAGCCTGCCGCTGATCAATCGGACGCGGAAGCGTCGCTGGCGTATGCACCGCAACCACCTGGCGCTGAATAATCGCAGCCGGAGGCCGCACCGACACCGGGCGTCCCGCGCCAATCACGCTCGTGCGAATCGGCTCCGCGCCTGCCACGCGGCTCACCGGCGCAGACGCGACTTCTCTCTGGTCGACGCGCATGAGGTTCTGGTTCACCGGCCGCGCATTCACAAACGCATCGTGCGAGACGACGGTGACGCCATTGTTGACCCTCTGGTTTACATACGTGATGTTATTGATCGTCGTCGTTTTGTTGACGATGACGGTGTTGTACACGTTCGTGACCTTCGTGATATTCACCGTCGTATTGGTGATGTTCACGTTATTCACGTATCCGCGACTCACGTGATATCCGGGCACAAAAACTTCTCCCGGAGCCAGTGGGAACCATCCCACGCCGACGCCACCAGAGAACCGGAATCCCGGTCCGCCGCCAACGAAAGCCACCAGCGCAGGCGCCCACACCGGACGCACAACCACCGGGCCCGGAACCCAGAACCATCCGTTGCTCACGAACGCCCATCGTCCGTAGTGGAACGGCGCGAATCCCCACGGCTCGTCTTCTACCCACGTCCAGCCCCACGGCCCAACGTAGGCCCAGTGGCCGAACCGATAGGGAGCCCATCCCCCAGCGATGGCGCGCGGACGCCAGCACGGGCCATACCCGGCAACATAGCTCCAGTCGCCGTATTCATCGAGATCTTCGTAGCCGGTCATTTCGCGCGAAACATAATTCGCAGAATCCGCGCGGTCTTCGCGTGAATCACGGTCAAAGGCCCAAGTGTCGAAATCGTCGCGCTGCGGAATCTGGCCGAGGTCGTAGTCGAGATGGTCCTGATTGCCGTTGAATGTCGCCTGCTGGTTCGCGACGACGGTATAAGTCAATCCGCCGCCGGTCACGCGGCCGCGACCCTGCCAAACCGTGGTGAGCGTCTGGCTGCCGTCGGCACTCACATCAATGCGGTATTCGCCGGGCTGTAGTAGCGTAAATGCAAGATTTGGGGTATCGACTTCGTAAGAATCGTCGTCATCAATATGACGCACGCGCAAGAACAGCGTTCCTTGCGCCAGCCGGATTTGCGTCGTCCGGTCATCCAATGCCAGGAAGGTAATTCCCGTCTTCGTTCCAAGCCGGAGCACCGTCGATCCAATATGCACTTCTGCGCGGGAATTGTCGTCAGCCCAAAGATCGTCGCCCGACACCATCGGGCGATTCGGCACTGCTGTCACCCAGTCGTCTTCGCCGGCAGGACGAAAGGAAATGGAACCCTGCGAATAATTCAGCCGGCCAACGCGTCCCGGCGGATCCTGTGCCTGATCGTCGGAATCCTGCGCACCGTTGTTCTGGGCATCAGTATTCTGCGCGTCAGCGTTCTGCGCACCGGTGTTCTGCAAGCCGCCGTCGCTCTGCGCATCAGGGTTCTGCGCGAAAATTGCGCTGGAAAGCTGCAACAGGAAGGCGAAGCTCGCGAAGAGAACTAGCCATGTCCACAACTTGCGTGATTTCATAGACGCCCCACGTGGTTTGAGATCGATTCAACCCGATCTTATCCACATCCGTGTAAACCCGATAGAGACGCTTTAGTTTCCTGCGCGAGAAAGTGCTTAGAAGACATAAACTTCCGTAGAGACGTTACCTACAACGTCTCTACCGGAAGCATGTGTTACCTCAAGTTAGGCGCGCTCCGGCAGAGATGTAGCAAGCTACGCCTCTACAGAGCGTTAGTTCTTCAGCTTCGGTCGCTGGCAGGCATCCACGATCTTCTTGGGGTCGATCGCGTCCTTGTCCACCTGCTCTTCCGCGATCTTTCCATCTTTGGTGATCAGGAAGTTCACGCGGCGGGCCGCCTGATATTCGTTCTTGTAAATTCCGTACTCGCGGGTCGTTTTGCCGCCCCAGTCGCTCAATAGCGGAAAGGTGACTCCAATCTGGTCGGCGAAGGCTTTATTGGCGAAGGCACTATCCATGCTCACACCCAGGACCTGGGTGTCGGTAGCTTCCAGGCTTTTCAAATTGGCCTGAAAGTTTTTCATTTGCTGCGTTCAACCACCGGTGAAGGCGAAGACGTAAAACGCCAGGACCACATTTTTCTTTCCGCGGTAGTCGCTGAGTTTCACGTCCTTCAGATCGCTGCCGTCGAAATATTTCAGCGAAAAGTCGGGAGCCATATCACCAACCTTGGGCATGCTCGATTCCTGAGCATGGGCCGCAATGCCGGTAAGGGCGCCCGCCAGCGCCAAAGCCGCCAGCAAGCTCGTGCATTTTCTTTGCATTCAAACTCCTCCTATCGGAG
>DATAUY010000145.1:0-26218 GCA_036268025.1 Candidatus Sulfotelmatobacter sp.
TTTGGGGGACTCGTGTTCCTCCCGCCAAGCTACAGCAATCCCCCATCTACTGCGATCACCTGTCCGGTGATATAACGCGCATCTTTGGATCCTAAAAACGTTACCAGGGGAGCCACGTCTTCGGGCTGACCAAAACGGCCCCGCGGAATCTCGGAAAGCAGCCGCCTGTCCTCTTTCTCAATGTATTTGGCGGACATCGGGCTCGGAATCACGCCGGGGCAAACGGCATTCACGCGGATCTGGAACCGCCCCACCTCGCGAGAGAGTGCCTTGGTGAAAGCGATAACACCGCCCTTGGCTGCGGAGTAATTGCACTGCCCGGCCTGACCCCGAATTCCGGCGGGAGACACGATATTGCAAATGGCTCCGCCGGCGCGGCGCATCATGCCCGCCAGGGCCAGCCGCGAGCACAAGTACGTGCCGCGCAGGTTCGTATCGATCACTTCATCCCATTGCTCGTCCGACATAAAAGCCAGCAGCACATCCCGATTGATCCCCGCATTGTTCACCAGATAATCGAGCGAACCAAGATGCTGTTCGATGCGATCGAACATGGATGCAACACTCTCTTCACTGCAGAGATCGGCTTGCACTGCCGATGCCTCTCCGCCAGCCCCGACGATGCGTTCCACCAACGCATCTGCGGACTCCTTCCCCTGGCGATAGTGCACAGCTACGCCGAACCCCGCGCTTCCCAAAGCCCTTGCTATGGCGGCGCCGATAACACCCGAGGCTCCTGTGACGAGCGCTACCTTCCGCTCACTGCGGCGATCACCCGTGCCATCACTCACTCTGGTTTCCGCCATATTCTCGAAATCTATTGCAGCGGCTTGAACAGCAGGATGTATACGGCCCAACGCGAGTTATAGCGCGGAATGTTCCCGTCCAGCGCGTAGGAAACCGTGCCCTGCATCAGCGTACCGAAAGGACCCGGTGTGTTGAAGTTAAGTTCCAGGCCGTCGAACTTGCGGAATTGAAGCGACTCATCCAGATTTCGCGCCCGCGCATACGCGTACATCCCATCGATCTTCAGCAGGTCCATCACGTTGAAACCGTAGTGCACGTTTGCCATGGCGATGGCGTCAAAAGAATCTGTGCCGGGGGGAATGCCGTGGAGGCGCGGCGACGTAATAAACGAGGGGAAGTACCGCGAGAAGCGGTCCAGTTGATTTCCGCCCCAGTAGGAAAGATCCCATCCGCCCTTGGTGAACTTGCGGATGTAGTAATCCTTGTTCAAATCGGCGTTGTACAGCGTAAACGCATTCTGCGTGTGTTGAATCAGCAGAGCACCTTCGGGCGGTGGGTTGCCTGATTGGTTGGACGGTGATGCCCCGCACCCAGCCGGAGATGGGGCCAGCGATGCGCAGCCGAACGGCCTCCAGCCGATGCGCTCGCCTCGTGTCGCCTGGGCGTCGAACACATACCCGTTGCGACTGTATTTTATTTCGACGCCCGGAAGAATGTTCAATCCGTTGCGCGGCAATTCGTACTGCTTGTCAGCGTCGGCGCTCTGCAGAAAGTTATCGAAGCTGAAGTAGTTGGAGGCCGTCACACTGAGATGAGTGGTAGCTTGCCACGAGGCGCGCACGCCGGTGGTTTGCTCCCATATCCACATCTCGCCCTGCTTCAATTCGATGTTATTGCCGTAGATGCGGTTCTCGCCCGGCAATGCGGAAAGCGCCAAATCCAGCGCCACGCGGAATTTGGGCCGGTACTGTTTCGAGAGATCGGAAATCAGGATGGGCCCGGCAAAAAAAGTCGAAAGCTGTGCTCCAGTGTGATGAAAATCAAAATCCACCGTGCTGGTGCCGAGGAACGGAATAGGAAAGTTGAACGTGCCTCCATACATCAGGCCGCCAACTAGCGACTTGATGCGCTTCGCATTCTGGTCCACAACTATGCGTTCGCCATTTTTCTTTCGCAGCGACCGCAATCCCTGGTCGGTGTCGCGAAACATCGGGTCTTCAGAATTATGCTCAGTCGCCAGGGCAGCGCTGAAGTTTGAGGTGTTGATGACGTAATCCGAAAACTGCACCGTCCTCTGCAACACAAAATCACGGCCGGCAGCGTTCAGCAACTGCTGTGCGGAAATCGATCGCAGCAAGTTGAACTGATTTCCCTTATCGTCGCGGACCAGTTCGTAATTCTGCGTCTCCACGTTTACCAGCACGTTACTCTTGACGCCGCGCTGGCTCAGGTACTGCTTCACCTCGCGAAACGTTGTACCGGCGATCCAGATCTTGCCGCTGTACAGCGCCTCATCCCGCACCTTGGGCTCGACCCCCACTACAAAACACATCGCGCCGTTTACTTGTTCGGTCCCGAGCAATTTGTAGTCATAGCGCTCGTTCAGTTTCAATTCGAGCGGCGGTGTCATCACTTTTTCCGGCTCAATCTGCGGCAGCGGAAACTCGTGATTCTTTCCGAACTTCACGCCGTTAATGTAGAACTCTTTCTGCGCCAACTCCGTCGGCCCGTCCCGGCTGAAGAATTGCTTGAGCTGCATCGAGAAGTCGAAGCCCGGCTCGAGAGTGGTGGTCTCAAAGTGCAGGCTCAGGAAAGTGGAGGCCATGTAGTTTTCCAACCTTCGCTTCTGCGCTTCGCGATTCTGTTGCCAGCGAGCGATGATTTCCTCGACGCTCAGTTCAACTCCGCTCTTAACTTCCACTGTGTTGTATAGCGTCTGATCCATTTCACTCTGCCGATGGATGGAGATCAGCGCATATTCGCTGGTGCACGCGCAGCTTTGCGCGAATCCGTTCTCTGTCTTTGTCGCTTCGCCTGCGGGGAGTTCGGCACCGGTCGCGGGGTCATACCATTTGATTTCGAATGGCCCGGGCTTAACGCTCTGTAACCGGACCGCCTTCGGTGAGTCAGGGCTCGCATTGACGCGCGCCACAATCACCATATCCGAGGGGCCGCCCGAGAACCAATGGTGCTCACTGTTCTTTACGCCATCCACCGCGACACTGAACGGAGAAGCCGGGGAATCCACCGCGAACATATTGTCTGTGATGGAACGGCTTAGAAAGCTGCTTGCCGTGCACAAGGCGGCAGCGGCCTTGGCGTCTGGTGGCTCCGCCCAGACAATTTCCACCGAGGATCCGGCATCCAGCATCGCTGCCAAGAACGCTGAGGGTGTCGCGGACGCTGCGGCATCTACTTTCAGGATGACCGGCTTGTTCAGCGCCTGTTCGGCAATCCAGGCAGCATCCTGGCGCCAACCCCCGGTGTAGGTCGTTCCGAGCAGATCGGAATACGTCGCGAGCCTTTTTACAAAATCGCCATGACCGCCGACGAACCTCGGCGGAAAAACGAATCCCAGACGCAACCCGGCGTTGTTGCCCTTTACGGCCAATGCCAGACGCACCAATCCGAACGCGAACAGATCGGGAGCCATTAGCGGTTCTTTAATCTCCACCACAAGCCCGCGCACCCCGGTCGCCGAGAGAGGCAGCGATTTCACGAACGCATCAACCCGCTCAATAATTTCCCGCTCGGATTCTTTGCCAGTAAGTGCACCGGCTTCGACCACGACATCCAGCCAGACCTCGGTTCCTTCGGGCGCGTTCTGGATAACTTGCTCAGCGAACAAGTTGGCAGACGTTTCGCTACTTGCGAAATTGAAAGACACCGGTGGCAGCACAATCAATTTGCCCGGGGCGTAGCACTGCCCGGCGGCATTCAATCCAACGGCAAAGCTCTGATCGGTCGGAATCGAGATTGCAACTCGCGGCAGGCCCGCCTGCGCCGTTAGCGGTAAAAGCAGAAAAACTGAAAGCGACAGAGTTGGCGCCCATCGCCCGCAACCTGCCAATGAGCAAAACAGACTGCGGACGAACTCGGATAGGAGCAATGATGCCGAGCGAAGGGACGATTTCATCAAAGGTTAAGTCCGACAACTCAATGCTGGAAACTTGATAATAGTTACTGAGAAGCCTTTAGCGCATCTATCGTTGTACGGCGCCGTTCCCCTAGCAGGATGACAGCGGGAATCAACAACAAGCCGCCAGCCAGCGCCAATGCGACTCCCAGGGAAGTTACCAGGCCCATTTCCACCAGGGGCGGAAAACTGGAAGTCATCAGCGCCCCGAACCCGACCATGGTCGTAAGGTTCGATTGAATCAGCGCCGCTCCTGAAGCCTTGGCGACCGCAAGAATGTCGTTACGCTTGTCCTCGCGGTATCGCCGCACTAAGTGAATGCCATTGTCAATGCCAATCCCGATGATAAGAGGAATGGCTGTAAGTGACGTGAAACTGAAATGGTAGCGCACCAGCAGCAACAGACCGAAAGTTGTAACCACACCGAAAACGATCGGAATCAATACGATAAGTGACACGCGCACGCTGCGGAAACTGAGGTAGACAATCAATAGAATTCCGGCCGCGGTCCACCCCATTGCTCTTTGGCTGTCATGAAGCACCTGCATCTGTAGATCGCGGTTTATCTTCTCGAACGAAAACTCGACGAAGGGGCCAAATTGATTGCGCCATGACCCGACGACGCTCTCCGGAACGACCTCAACCGCATCAGGATCGGTGCCATAAAAGCTGATCGCCGCGACGTAATTGCCTTCCCCGATTTTGCGGATGCTGTTGTTGAGCAGTGCTGCCGGCAAGTATTTGGCGGCCGTTTCCAGGGTAAGCGCATCGCTTCCTGGTCCTGCGCCTGGTTTCGGGCCTTGTCCCAGCTGTCGTAGTCGATCAATGAAAGGTTGGACTGGCCCAGTCCGAAAACCATTCTCGCGAAGCGCATCCTCGAGCGCGCGGGCGGAAGCCGCGAAATTGACGCCGGCCAGCAGGCTGGCGCGTTGAAGTTGGGTCCGAATCGACGGAAGCAGAATCGTGGGTGAGAAGATGGACTTGATAATTCCGCGATCCTTACAGTCTTCCAGCTTGGCGGTCAATTCTTCGGCCCTGCTCAACACTTCCTGTTCGCCTCCGGTGATCAACAGCAGGTGCGGACTACCTTCAATCCCGAACCTCGCAGAAAGCAGGTTTTGCGCCGCGACGGCGGGATTGTCGGCGCCGGTGATCTCGAAGTGCTTTTCGAATTTGATCGTCGGCAGAAACGCTAGCGATAACAAAAACGCTCCCACCCCCAAACCCACCACAAGCCGGGTGTGCCGGCCGACAAAATCAACGGATTTCCGCGCCGCGAAGGGAAGCAGCCGGAAGGTAATTGTCTGCGGCGCGCGCGGCTTCCGGATTCGCCACCATAACTGAAGCAGTGCCGGAACCGTCAACAAGGTATGGAACATCATCATGAACATTCCCACGGTTAGGATGAAGCCGAATTCCGATAGTCCCTTGAATCTCGCAGTGGCCAGTGATGCCGTGGCGATGGCCGCCGTTACGATGCAGAAAAAAACGCTAAGCCCGGTGGTCTCGAATGTTCGCAACACCGCATCATTCAGTGTTTCGTTATTCAGCACCCCGGCCTTGGCCCACTCCTGCGGCACGCGATTGAAGAAATGTACGATCTGGTCGTCTCCCAGACCCGCGAGGATCGCAATAAAAGACAGGCTGAGCAGATTTACTTGTCCTGGATAGAAACTCGCGACGCCGGTAGTCCACATAATTCCCAGGCTGGCAGGCAGCAGCGACAAAAGCAGAAGTGGAATCCTGGGATAAATCACCAGGCACAACAGCAGATTGCCGACAATCGAGATCAGGGAGATTCGACGAATATTTTTTTCGATGAGCTGGTGCTCTTGCTCCGCGTAAACGTAAGCTCCCACCGCAGTGGCCCGCACTCCGGCGTCCCGCAAGTCTGTCTCTGCTGTAATCGACCGAATGTGCTCACGCGTCCACTGCATCACTTTTTCAGCGAAGTTGTAATCCATGGCCGATTGTCGAGGTTCGGCGATGACGAGCAGCGCTTTGTGGTCTTTACTGAAGAACCGGTTTCCGGATCCCCACTTGAGATCGAAATTGGCAAACTGTGAAAACCCTTTGCCGTTGCCGGTTTCCACTTGCATCAGGCCCAAAGGATCAGCCACGAAGTAATTGGTTCCGAGAGAAGAAAATGAACTGACCAGTTCGGTTGCCCCGCGGCGAACGTTTTGCCGAATTTGTTTTGGATCCAGCCGCCGCTTTAAATCTTCCACCTGGTTAGGCTGGGCGAAGGAGGGAAAGTTCCAGGTAAAGAACCGCACGATGTTGAGCAGTTCTTCATCCTGCAAACCGGAGCGCGCATCCACGAACAGTCCGCTGGCCTGCATGTCGGCGGTGAGGCGATCCGCCGTTTCTTCGATCTGGTCCGTGCTATCTGTTTCTCCCGCCGGCGCCTCAATCACCACAAATAGCTGATTACCGTAACCCAGTTCTTTTCCGATCCGGCTCGCGGCTTGCCACTGTGGGTCGCCATTTCCAAACAAATCGGTCAGGTCGGTTCCGGTTCGCAGATTGTGGATGTTCGCATACAACCCCAGAGTAACGACCAAGCTCAGGGCCACAACCAATCCCGGATGGCCTACCACCAATCCGCCCACCAAGCGCATGCAACGGGCCATTATTCTCCGGTTGCCGTCCATCAGCCCTTTACCACCGACAACTCACCGCTCGCTACCATCTCCGCGCCTACCCACACTGTGCCGCCGATGCAAACCAACTGTCCAACCTCGCTGAGCTTCTTGGTTTCAACGCGCAATTCCTGCCCCGGCGTGACGGGTTTGAGAAACTTGAAGCGGTTAACGGCCGCAAGCAGCGCGACTCCTTCGCCGTTGTTTTCAGCCGCCAGTGGCGCGGCCGATCCCAACATTACTCCAGCCGTCTGAGCCACCGCCTCGATCAAAAGGACTCCAGGCAGAATGGGTTTGGAAGGAAAATGTCCGGCAAAGATCGGATTGGCGGGATCGACAAACTTTACCGCAACACAACGGACTCCCGGTTCCAGCTCTTCCACCCGGTCGATCCACAGGAACGGAGGGCGATGAGGAATCAGCGCCTCGATTTCACTGCGCTCCATCACCCTGGGCTTGGTCACCTGAGAATGCTCATTTGGGGATGCTCACTCGGGAATGCTCATTTTGGTTTGTAAACCTCAAACGTATCCGGCGGAATCTTCGGATTCATCGAGGTTACATCGATGACGAAGACGCTGTTTACGCCGCTCTTGCCGTCCACGTCCAGCGACCGCAGCATAAAATCCCGCTTGTCCAGTTTCACCACCAGATAGTTCAGCCTGCTGCGAAAAGTATTTGTCCGCGGGACCAGCTTCATTTGGTAATCCCGGCTGTCCTCTTTCACCGTGATGGTGAAGTTTTTTTTGAGATTTCCGAGAGAGTTCTCGCGACCGAAATAAGATTGCGCCCGACGAACGCTTTTCCCGATTTCCATCACTTCGGTTTTGCCGCCAGTCGTAACGTTGACGTAGTTCTCGTTGAAGCGAACACGCATGCTCGACGGTTCGAGGTAGTCCAATGAGAATCGCGTAGTACCTTCGGCGCAAAACTTGCCGCGGAGCACCAGAGGTTTCAACATTAGGTTGGAGGTGCGGGTTTCGGTGATGGTCCCGCACATGCTTGTGTATTTTTTTTGTGCCTCTTGGATCCCGTTCCAGACCCGGTTCAGCAGATCGTCCGACTGGCCGGCCAGCACTCCCGGAAAAATCAGAAACGCAAACAGAATGCAGAGCAATCGCGGAACCATGATCAATGCTGAACCTGTCTTCCTGGGTCCTTGTACTCTCACAGATTCTCTGGCAATCGTGGCGGGTTGCACGGAGTTCCGAGCTCGATCTGCACTAATTCTGGAACAGGTGGTTCTTTCAGCACGAACTCGCGGTAGAGCCTCGCCATGCGGGAATTCTCTTCATGGATATCGTTATCGAGCTTGTTCCGCTCGGCCCGCGCTCGCAGCTTCTCCTCGCGAGCGTTCTTCGCGATACCGAGTTGTTCGAGATCATGCTGGGACTCATTGGTAACAATCTCGTCCTTCAATACCAGATGATGCTCCGTGCTGCTGAGCTTCACGCTCTTGCCGCCTGCGAAAATTTCGTGCCGTCCGTGCTCCTGGTACCACTTGGTCAAGGTAGCGGTCATATGCATCTTCTCAACGATGTTTCGCCAGCCCACCCCCGTGTTGTAAGCGCAGAAGGAAATTTCCCCTTCCTGAGTCGCATAGGGAATGATGCACTGCTCGGTACGGCGGAAGTCGTAGTTAAACAAATCCTGGAACCACATGCCCGCGATGAACAGCAGGTTCCACCGGTCGCGGCGTCGGCGGAAAATGTCGTCCATCGTCCGCTTGCTGGAGACGTCACCGTATTCGCGCCCCGTGGCGCCCAGGCCCTTGTCGAGTTTCTTCAGCATGTCGATCGAGCGGAAATGCTTCGGCGCATGAAATGAGTCGTAATTCCGAACGAGGGACAACGCCATCCCTCCTACCGAGATCCAACGGCTGCGGGCCCAATCGTTGATTCGCGCAACATCCCTGGCGAACCGGTCGGCGTTTACGAACGCGGTCACCGGAATCGCCTCGCGGGTCTGCTTGTCGACCATAATCGCCATCCCCACCCCGCAGTTCGGATGACAACTACACGCCACATTGCCCCAGGCGGCCTCCGGCCCGTGAACAAGGTCGGCCCAGTCGGAAAAAGTGCTTAAGAACGAGAGTGGAAACCAGTCGCGAACGGGTTCGCCGATCCCCAATTGCGATTTCAGATCGTGAGCCAAATGCGAGAGGGTGTAGCGTTGCGCTTTGCGGCGTTCTTCGGTAACAGCTTCGTCGCGTCCTGTGAAAGATACCGGCTGGAACGACACAAGAGCGATCTTGTCCGGGTTGTCGAGGGCGAATTGCACCACGCGCCCGACCTGCTCGTTGTTGATGCCATTGACCACCGTGGTTACGAGGACGACTTCGACGCCGTTGGAGTGCAGGTTTTCAATGGCGCGCAGTTTCAGGTCGAACAGGTTTCCGACGTTGCGATGAGAATTCGCCGCGTTGCCGATTCCGTCGAATTGGAGATATGCGTAGCGCAAACCTGCTTCCGCGGCCTGCGCGGCAAATGCAGGACTCTTGGCGAACTCGATGCCATTGGTCGCGGCCTGAACGCTGTCGTAGCCGAGCTGACGGGCGTAACGAATAGCGTCCAGAAAATACGGCGAAAGCGTCGGCTCGCCTCCGGAGAATTGCACAGACATCTGACGCCGCGGCTTGATGGAAACTGCGTTATCGAGCAGCGTCTTGACTTCTTCCCAGGTAAGCTCGTGTACGAATCCGACCTGGTTGGCGTCCATGAAGCACGGATCGCACATCATGTTGCACCGGTTGGTAAGGTCGACCGTGAGAACCGAGCCCCGCCCATGCTTGATGGCGCTGCTGCCGTGATTGTGCAATTTTTCGTCGTTATGGGCGCGAATGTCCCGACCGGGGAATGTCTCTTCCAGGTGCCGGAAGAATTGCGGATCGATGGACAGTACATCTTCGAAATGTCCGTGGACCGGGCAATCCTTCACCATGAGGATTTTGCCGTCGCGCTCGACGATCTGCGCCTTGATCTCACCGGGCTTTTGGTTTATCAGGATGCCGTAATCCTGGATGCCGTCGACAATCTGCTGGCGAATCTCCGGAACGCAGCGCGGGCACAATGAATCGGTTTGCCGCGGCCAGCCCAGCGGAGGCTTCGATTTTTCACGAGACTTCAACAGCGGCTTGTCCGACCACCTGGGCGTGAAAGATTGATTTTCAGGAAAGAGATTGTTGCCTAAACAAAATATTCGCCATGCCCCGTTGGCAGCAATTGAGATTGCTTTTTCGAGGTATTTGATGGGCTTATGCATTCGCCTCGATACTCCGTGTGGAACCTGCCGCTTGGTCGTCTACTTGCAGGAACAAACGGTTTCGCCAACATGCCAGGCCCGGCGGCACCTGCCGCCTACTCGAACGTTCCACTCGAACGTCACACTTGAACGTCGAAGACTATCAGATAGCATTCCTGCGCGACAACTTCTTCTTGCCCGCTGCGACGAGCGAAATTACACTTGCACGTTCCCCCACAGGAACGTGATGAGACGCCGGTCAGCCTGGAAAATTGAGAACTATACCTACCGCGAGTGTCCCTTTCCGGAGCGCGAGTTCGGCTATGCGGTTTCCCTGCACAACCACTCCTGCCACTCGGTGGAGAAGCTTGCGGCACTAAACTACGTTATCAAACGGGCTTTCATGCGCCCCTTGAGCGGCATTCTGCAGAAGTCGTTTGGTCTTGGCGGTGTTTCTGACCTGAATTATGCGGAAGTAACATTCAATCCACCCTATACGCCAGAAGACGTCTATCAGATGGAGGCAGCAGCAGCAGCCAAGTGGGGCTTCGACGGAGTTCATCTGGCTATTACCGATCACGACGAATTTGCCGGCAGCGTCGCTTTGCTGCGCGGCCGCCCCGATCTGAACGGCCGCCTCGCCGTCAGTGAGGAGCTGTCACTCTGGTTCCAGGGTCACTTGTTTCACCTGGGGGTGTGTCATCTGCCTGAGACTGGAGTGGAAGAGACGCATGCGCAAATCCAAGCGGCGGCGCGGGGTAGACGCTACGACGAATTGTTCGAACTCCTTGCGGCCAGCGGCTGCCTTGTGATCTTGAACCACCCGCTTGTCGCCTGGGGACCGGGAGCAGAAACAATTCCTGCCACGGATCTGCTCTCCCGCTACGGCTGGGCCATCCATGCGTTGGAAGTAAACGGGATGCGTCCGCGCGAGGAGAACGATCACGTCCTCGAACTTGCCCGGCAGTGGGGTAAACCGGTGGTCGGCGGCGGAGACAGCCACTTGCTGGTCGCCAGTTCTGTGATCTCTTTGTCGCGGGCCGCAACGTTCAAAGGCTTTATCGCCGAAGTGAAAGATGGCCACGCAGTGCCGTTTGTGACGCCCGATTATTTTGCCCCGCTCAGATGGAAGCTTTTCCTGCGAGTGCTGTTTTTCATATCGCGCTACCGGCAAATTGCCAGCTATAAAGGACAACCCGTGGCCGAGATGCTGGAGCAGCGCACAGTCTTGCTCGATCCGGTGGGGTGGGCGAGCCGGGTATTTCTGGGTTTGGTTTCTGCCTTGGGATTGGCTCGGTGAGCAAGGAAACTTCTCTCGCCGGATCTTGCGATGGGCGATGGTGGAGGGTAAGAAGCGGGTGAGGGAGAGATAGTATGGGCGGACTCCCGACTCGAGCGTGGGCACCCGCGAGGAGCCGACATGCTTATCTCATCAGTCCATGTTCTGGACTATTTCTTTTCCCGCTTCTTTTCGCGCATCAAAGGAGTGAAGGTGGCTCCGACCAGCAATCCTTCTGGCGAGATAAAGCGACTAACGGTTTGGCCCCAGGGTTCTTTCTTGTTTTTGATGAGCATTCGATATCCTCGCGACTCAAGCTCCGCCGTCGCACTTTCGACACTGTCAACATCAAACTCAAGCCACGCCTGTGGAGCGGCGATGTTGTCAGGCCAGCGATCTTTGCCGAAACAAGACTGCGCCGCCTGAGACAGCGGCCACAAGGCAAAAGTCTTTGCGCCTGGCATCGCTTCGGTATGAAGATAGCTACCGCTTTCTTCTTTGAACGGGATACCGAACGCCTCTCCGTAGAGCTTGCGACTTTCGGCTGTGTCGCGAACGATTGGACCAAACCCTGCGACAAACAGAATCCTGACGTTACCTCTGCCTCCCATGGCATCTCCTTCATCTAAAATAAACGTGTCCATGCCCGCTGTTCGGGAGCCTTTGAGATCGCTTGATGCGCGATACGCATCGATCTCCCACTTGTATTGGACGGGAGGCCCAAGCTTTGAGTTGCCGATCCCCTAACTGTCAGTGCCTCATCCTGGCGTCTTTAGCAAAGGCGGGTACGATGCTGTTTGGATTATGAGATTTCGGCGGAGTTCACCCATCCGCTGCAATCCGCATCCTGCCCACCCTTCGCAAACTGCGCGAAGAGTGGGGTACCATTTTCTTGGTCGCGCTGAACTGCGAACACGTTGACTGGGCCCGACCCCCTACTTAAGATCAATACTTCTGCGAGAAGCATCCGCCATGACCGGCCAAACCATCCTGCACTATCGCATCATCGAGAAGCTGGGCGCCGGCGGGATGGGCGTTGTATTCAAAGCCGAGGACACCAAACTCGATCGCTTTGTTGCGTTGAAGTTTTTGCCCGACGAAGTGGCCAAAGATGCTCAAGTCCTGGGCCGCTTTCGCCGTGAAGCAAAGGCCGCTTCTGCTCTGAACCATCCCAACATTTGCACCATTCATGAAATCAACGAGCAGGATGGCCAGACGTTCATCGTGATGGAGTTTCTCGATGGCGTCACACTCAGGCACCGCATTGCGGGACGGCCTTTAGAAACGGAGATGCTGCTGGACGTAGCCATCGAGGCGGCAGATGCGCTGGACGCCGCGCACACCGGAGGTATTGTTCATCGCGATATTAAGCCCGCCAATATCTTCATCACTAAACGGGGCCACGCCAAGATCCTGGACTTTGGGCTGGCCAAGGTTGGCCTCCTGCCGAAAGCGCAGTCGGTGGGGCCCACAGCGGCCACCATCGCCGACAGCCATGAGCTTCTGACCAGCCCCGGCGCGGCGATTGGCACCATCGCTTACATGTCCCCGGAGCAGGCCAAGGGCAAGGATCTGGATGCCCGCACCGATTTATTTTCCTTCGGGACAGTGCTGTATGAGATGGCAACAGGAACCTTGCCTTTCCCGGGAGAAACTTCAGCCACCATCTTCGACGGCATCCTCAATCGAACTCCGCTGGCGCCGATGCGGTTGAATCCGACAGTACCCCCCAAGCTGGAAGACATCATCAGCAAGCTGCTGGAGAAGGACCGCGAACTGCGCTACCAATCCGCGGCCGAACTTAGAAGCGATCTCAGGCGGCTCAAGCGCGACACCGAGTCGGGAAGGCCCCAGTTTCAAGATTCCGCGGTCGTTCGTGTTTCGAGTGCAAACGCGCCCGGCGCAGGAGCCGAGCGCGGCTCCAGTAGTTCGGCCCTGGCCGCGGCCGCGCGCCAGCATAAAGCCGGCGTTGGAGTGATGGTCGCCGTCGTACTGCTACTGGTCGCCGCGGCCGGATTCGGCGTATACAGCTTGTTTTTCTCGGCCGGTAGCCAGCCTTTCCAGAGCATCAAGATCACCAAAATCAGCGGCACTCACAATGCGCGGATTGGGGCGATGTCTCCCGACGGAAACTACCTGGCCTACGTGTTGAGTAGCGAGGGAAATGAATCATTGCGGCTGCGCCATCTAGCCAGCGAAAGCAACGTGCAGATCATTCCGCCGGAGCATGTGCAATACTCCGCGCTGCGCTTCTCTCCCGATGGTGGCCACGTTTACTTTTCGCATACCCAATTGGACAGCGGTCCCGCGTCCCAGGAGTACGATCTGTACCGCATCCCCGTGCTGGGTGGAACTCCGCAACTTCTGGTCAAGGATGTAGACACGAATCCAAGTTTTTCTTCCGACGGAGGGCGCTTTGCTTTCGTACGCGCCAACGATCCCGACCCCGGCAAGTACCACCTCCTCATCGCAAACGCCGACGGCAGCAACGAAAAGAGCATTTTCGCCCGTCCAATGGCTAATGTGATGGCGGATTCAGCCTGGTCGCCGGATGCAAAGGCGATCGTCGGTACGATCTTCGATCAAAGGGAAACCAGCATAAGCGCACTGATTTCGATTGATCCGGACAGCGGCACCGAGAGGACGATATCCAGGCCGCCATACACATTGCTAACCAGCGTGTCATGGCTGCCCGATGGAAGGGCCCTGGCAGTAATTTACTCAAGCATGGAAACAAACCTCAGCCGGCAGCAGGTTGGGCTGATCAGTTATCCGGATGGCAAGTTTCGTCCGATTACTGCCGACACGAATGACTATGCCAATTTGAGTGTCTCCGCCGACGGCGCGACCATTGCCACTGTCATGCGCCAGTCGGTGCGGGACGTCTATGTGAGTTCAGGCCTGAAGGCCGATTACTCCGACGCCAGGCAGGTTAGTTCAGGAGATCCCGTGCCTGCGGTCGCGTGGACGAGAGACAACAATCTGGTGACGGAGCAGGGGTTATCCATTCGGGAGATCAGCCCGAACGGCGAACTCAAGGAGGAGATCGGTTACGAAAAGGGGTCTGCGGCGATGCAGCCTAACGGCTGCAGCGACGGCCATGTTGTTTTCGCGCGGAGGATGCTGAAAAACCTCTCGGTGAACATCTGGCGCAGTGAAGCGGATGGCACCGGATTGCATCGTCTCACGGAGGGCAAGAGCGATATGTTTCCGATGTGCTCCCCGGATGCGAAAACTGTCTTTTATATGGATATGACCGTTCCTGCCTATATGAAAGTGTCCATCGACGGAGGTCGGCCGGAACGAATTACAAAGGATTTTGCGGACTTCGACGCCGGTTTTGATGTTGGCCGCGACGGAAAAACGGCTGTGCTCGGCACCTACAATTTCAAAGCCCAGAGGCCAATGATCTCGCTGGTTTCTCTTGATTCCGGTCAGGTCTTGCGAATGTTCGACTACGACCCGCGGCATCAGGGGCAACCTCGCTTCAGCCCCGACGGCAAAGGTATCGTCTACCCTGTCCGCGAAAAGGGAGTGGACAACTTGTGGCTGCAACCGCTGGATGGCGGCCCTGGCCGGCAGTTGACGAACTTTACCTCGCTAAAAATTTACTCTTATCAATGGTCGCCCGATGGCGAGAGCCTGGCCCTGGTGCGCGGAGATTCTCCTTCGGACCTGGTATTGATTCAGAATTCTCCAGGAAAGTAGTCAGACCGGGCGGGTCGCCCATTCTTTGAACTTGCCACAGGTACGATGCTATTGCTGTTATGAGATTCGAGGGAGTTCAACCCCGGCGCTGCAAGCCGCTCCTGCCCACCCTTCGCAAACTGCGTTTTCGCCTGTTCTGGAGCCAAGTCTCAGCGAAGCTCACGATGCTCCGCGGTTTGTCGCTTGATTGCCCTCTCCTGTACTCTTCTGAACCATGGATTCCGCGAAGAGTGATTTGAAGCTCAATGACTTGAAGCACATCAGCCGTGGCATTACGGAAGGCCCCCGGCGCGCTGGGGCGCGCTCCATGTACAAGGCCGTTGGATACACCGACGCCGATCTCGACCGTCCGCTGATCGGCGTGGCCAACACCTGGATTGAAACCATGCCGTGCAACTTTCATCTGCGCCGTCTGGCGGCGAAGGTGAAGGAAGGCATTCGCGAGGCTGGCGGCACGCCGATGGAGTTCAACACTATTGCCATTTCCGACGGCGAGACGATGGGCACCGAGGGCATGCGCGCATCGCTGGTCAGCCGCGAGTTGATCGCCGACTCGATCGAACTCGTCTGCCGCGGACAGATGTTTGACGCCGTAGTCTGCGTGGTCGGGTGCGACAAGACGATTCCCGCCGCGGCCATGGCGCTGGCGCGCATGAACCTTCCCGGCGTCGTGCTTTACGGAGGCACGATTGCCGCCGGGACGTATCGCGGCAAGGACGTGACGATCCAGGATGTCTATGAAGCCATCGGCGCGAACATCGCGGGAAAGATGAGCGACATGGAGTTGCGCGAACTGGAAGATGTCGCGTGCCCTGGCGCGGGTGCGTGTGGCGGCCAATACACGGCGAACACCATGTCGACTGTGATGGAAATGATCGGCCTCTCGCCCATGGGATTCAACAGCGTTCCCGCGATGGACCCGCAAAAAGATCAGATCTCGTTCGAATGCGGCAAGATCGTAATGAGCGTGTTGCAACACGGCCTGAAGCCGCGCGACATTCTCACGCGTGAGGCCTTTGACAACGCGATCGCCTCGGTCGCGGCTACCGGTGGATCGACTAATGCAGTTCTGCACTTGCTCGCGATTGCACGTGAGGCTGGCGTCACTCTCGAGATCGACGACTTTCAGACGGTGAGCGAACGAACTCCCATTCTGACCGATCTCAAACCCTCCGGCAGGTTCGTTGCCGCCGATATGCATCGTGCGGGCGGAATTCGGTTGCTGGCGAAGCGAATGCTCGATGGCAAGCATCTGCATCCGTCCGCTAAAACTGTCACGGGCAAAACGATTGGCGCCGAAGCCGAAACTGCCGTGGAAACCAAGGGACAGGAAGTGATCGTCCCGCTCGACAAGCCGCTGAAGAAGACCGGGGGACTTGTGATCCTCAAGGGCAATCTCGCTCCCGAAGGATGCGTCATCAAGATCAGCAGCCACGAACGTCTCGAACATCGCGGACCTGCGCGCGTCTTTGACTCCGAAGAAGCCGCCATGACCGCTGTGACTGGCAAGAAAATTCAGCCCGGGGACGTCGTCGTCATCCGCAACGAAGGTCCGAAAGGCGGCCCGGGCATGCCCGAAATGCTTGGCGTCACGGCTGCGATTGTGGGCGAGGGATTCGGCGAATCCGTCGCGCTTCTCACCGATGGCCGCTTCAGTGGCGCAACCCGCGGATTGATGGCCGGCCACGTCTCTCCCGAAGCCGCGCTTGGCGGACCTATCGCCGCTGTCCGCGAAGGAGACATGATTCGCTTCGACATCCGCAAGCGCGTGCTCGAAGTCGAAATCAGCGACGACGTGCTGCGCCAGCGCATAGCGCAATGGAAGGCTCCCCAGCCTCGCTATCCCTCGGGCGTTTTTGCCAAGTATGGAGCGCTGGTGTCATCGGCCTCACAGGGCGCCGTCACAAGGCCGCAATAAGAACGCGATAGAGGGACGAGAGTACGAACGGATTTCTTCTACAGCAAACTCCGTATAGGGCCTGCGCTCAACGCATGGCTATGATAGTTGTCCTTGTCATTGGTTTCGTGCTTACGCGAGTTTAGTTGCTTAACCGGTGTCTAAGCCGAGGGAGGGCCACTGGCTGTTTGATTTCCAATGAGACCCAAATCGGCAGGCAATCCAAGCCTCACACCGCGCAAAGTGACGAGATATTTCGTCTGCTCGTCGAGTCGGTAAAGGACTACGCGATTTTCCTGCTCGATCCCGAAGGCAGGGTCGCCACCTGGAACCAGGGCGCCGAAAGAATTAAAGGCTATCGCCCCGGTGAAATCATCGGCCAGCATTTCTCCCGCTTTTATCCCAAAGAAGCTCAGGAAACCAGGTGGCCAGACCGCGAACTGGAAATCGCCAGCAAAGAAGGCCGCTTCTCCGACGAAGGGCTGCGCGTGCGCAAAGACGGTTCTACGTTCTGGGCGCACGTCGTCATAACCGCCTTGCGGGACGAGTCTGGAGTGTTGCGCGGCTTTTCTAAAGTCACCCGCGATCTGACCGAGCGCAGGACTTTGGAAGAGCGCTCTCGGCAACTCAACCGTGAATTACGCAGCCGCGTAGCTGAGCTGCTGGAAACTCAACGGCAGCTTGAATTGCGGACCCTGGAGCTGCAAAAACTGTCGGGCGAATTGTTGCGGGTGCAGGATGAAGAGCGGCGGCGAATGGCGCGGACCCTCCACGATGACCTGGGACAGGAACTGACCGCGCTCAAGCTCGAGTTGGATATTCAGGACGACTCCGGTCCGAAAAAGGGACGGCTTCTGTTAGCGCGTGAACTGACCGTGAGCGCGCTCGGCAAAGTGCGGAACTTGTCTTATCTGTTGCATCCGCCCCTGCTCGACGAATCCGGATTGATGCCCGCATTGCACTGGTATTTCGAAGGCCTGCAAAGCAGAGGGCAGGTGCGCATCGCTTTTGACTACAAACCGGTCATATTTCCGCGCCTTCCAGGGGACGTTGAAACCGCCGTGTTCCGCATCATCCAGGAGTCGCTGACCAATATTTATCGCCATTCCGAAAGCCAGGATGCGCGGATCGAACTGCTTCAAGAATTGGACAATGTTGTGCTGAGGGTTAGAGATTTTGGGAAGGGAATTCCCGATCATAAGATCGGCCTATCCATGCCGACCGGCGTGGGCATCAGCGGCATGAAAGAGCGCGTCAAGCAACTCAATGGCGAGTTGAGAATCTCGAAAGCCGAACCCGGCACGCTGGTGGTTGCCACCATACCGATTCTTGAAGCCGCCTGAGCCAAATCCAATCTGTTCCGAGTTCTTCCCGCATTTTCGAGAAGCTGGGCGCTGAAAAGAACGACATCGGTGTCGGCAATTTGCGACGGAAGGATTGTGCCCGGAGTTTCGCGGTTACTGGCCCAGCGAAATTTCTTCCGACGTATCCTTGGACTCAATCCGCTGCCGGACCAGGCTTTCTACCTGCGACCACAGCCGTGGGTCGCAGTCGCTTTGCACATGGTCGGGCGTGAATGTGCGATCGAACCACGATGATCCCTCGCACTTCACAGGAGTTTCGTGGTAGTCAAAGCGATAGTTGCCAAGAATTTGCGTCTTTGATTGATCTGCGGCACGAATCTGCCGGCGTCCGTGAATGAAGCCATTCGGCTGATAGAAATTCACCGCAGCCATGACATTATCGGGAATGATGTCGTCGTGCTGCCAGGGCTTAGAAACGCTATCCACCTGCACCGTCAGCAAGACGGGCACGCCGGCCTGTTTCAACTCACGTGCCAGGAGTACCACGGCCGATGCTCCCCAGCTGTGGCCGAAGAGAATGATGTGGGCTTGCGACTTTTCGTCCTTGCTTAGATTGCCATCGTGATCGTGGTCGAGCAAACGCAGGATGGTCCTGTAAGCCTGCTTGCGATGGCGGTTTTCGAATACCCGGACAAAAGAATTCTTCGGGAGGTCGCGCTGCTCGGTCAGCGCGAGCTGAACCGGGCCCTGGTGCTGATTGTCACGGCGCACGAATCCGCCGACGAACCCCACGAGTATGTAGGAAGCCGAGGAAGTAGAAACAGCTCCCACGCCGCCGTCTTCCGCAGGAAGCGACGTGGCAAACAATGCCGAGAGCATCGCGACGAGAATTGGAAATCGCGTGTAACCGGTCACGCGGAACTCCCTTAATTTCTCAGATGTTCGAGCGATTCGCCAGGTTGCGGAAAAATGTGCGACCAAGCCGCCCCAGGCTTCCGCCGGTAGGCTGGAAACCCGCTTCCGGCAAGGCTTTTGGCCTTTCAAACCCGGCAGCCAGTCTACACCCGCGTGTCAAATGCCGAAGGAGTCTTTCGACCGGAAACGAAGCGGTTGCCTGCAAGAAAGTACCGCAAAGGATGCTCGGCCGCCTTGGTAATACCAATCCGAGGGCTAAGCGCAATCCGGCCGACGCGAAAGCCATCATCACCTATCCAAAGACCGCTTTCCGCCGATGTGAGGTCGCAATCATTGTCCCGTTGACGCGTGATGCAAAGAGCTTCACACAGCCGTCCCGGACCGCTGGTGAGTTTGGGGAAGTCTTTGTCACTCAAGACCTTGCCGCTGTGGATCTTCATGCCCCGAGCCCGCGCCATTTCCTCGATCCCCCAGAGCGGTTCAAGGGCGCGAAAGAGCACGCTTCCTGCGCGGCCCTCCGGCTCGCAGGAAACATTCAGACAGTAGTGGTTGCCGTAGATGAAGTAAATGTAGGCGTGCCCGGGAGGACCGAAGAGCACCGAATTACGCAGGGTCTTCCCGGCGGCAGCGTGGGCGGCAGGGTCGTTCACACCAAGGTAGGCTTCCACTTCCACGATGCGCGCTGTGAGTTGCCCACGGGCGCCCTCGCGGACCAGTACCTTCCCGAGGAGCTCGCGCGCGACACGCCGCGGATTGCGTTCAAAGAACGCGCGATCAAGCGGGCGAGTCTGCGCAGGGGGAACCTTTGCCTGCGACCTGGCCACGCCCAGAATCTTAAACGCAATGAGACGTAATCCGTGAAAATCCGTGGCCAAGGTTGTCGAATGGCGAATAGTTTTCGCCCTTGGTTAAGCCGCGCCTTTGGCCGAATCTTTCAGATAGGCCAGCACTTCCTCCGCATGGCCCTCGGGCTTCACTTTCTCGAAAATGTGCTGGATTTTGCCATCGGGACCGATGATGAACGTCGTCCGCGCCACGCCCCAGACTTTTTTGCCGTACATGTTCTTTTCCTTCATCACACCGAAGGCCTCGGCGATCTTCTTGTCGGCGTCGGCCAGCAAAGTAAAGGGTAAGCTGAACTTGTCCTGAAATTTCTTTTGCGCTTTCGAAGTATCGGGGGATATGCCGAGCAGCACGGCGCCCGTCTTCTGCATCTTTTTGTATGAGTCACGAAATTCGCAGGCCTCGATGGTGCATCCGGGCGTGTCGGCCCGGGGATAGAAATAGAGAACCACGGTTTTTCCGCGCAGGCCCTTCAGCGCGATCTCTTTTCCGTTCTCATCCTGCAAAGTGAAGTCGGGAGCCTTATCATTGACTTTCATGGCAATTTCTCCGGAAAAATCGGGCGCAGCGCCGGCGAAGACCGGCGCATTCTTGAAGATTTTACACCGCATGATTGCGTGGCGTGGGACGTGCGTCCTGGTGATGGCTTGTGCTGTTTTCTTGGCGATCCAATCTTTAGCGCAGGAAGAGCGCCCTCAGATCATCCCCGGTGAGCGCAAAGTCGCCAGGAAAAAAGATGCCGGCCCGCGCGCGCTCGCAGTGCTGCGCATGACCCCCGATGGCAAGGTCACACTCGTTCCCATCGCGATCCTGATTGATGGCAAGTTCTGGGACGCAAGCGCCTATAAGGCCGACCCTGTTCCTATGGCGCTCGATTCCGGGATTGTCTATGAAGGCGAACGCACCGGAAACTCGCTCGGGCTTTTCACTGTGGCCGGCGCGCTGCACAGCAACGCCGTAAATTCGCAGGCTCCGTGGATTGCGACTGGTACGTGGCGTCCCGCAGGATCGGAAGTCACGACAAAAGAAAACAAAACGGACAGCACACCCGTAGGCATCGACGCTGTGGACGAAGCGCCGCGGCTTACTCATGATCCCAATGCAGTGAAGAAAACACCGCCGAATGCGGGAAGTTCATCCACCACGACGAGCGCGCCGTCGTCTGCTCCGCCTGCATCCTCCGATCCTTCCAACGGTGACGAGCCGCCGCGGCTGAAGAAAGGCGTTCCGCCACCGGATTCTCCGCCGCCCACACAAGACAAGCCTGCAACCGCTTCGGGCCCAGATTCCAAGTCATCACCTCCTAAGTCCACAGACAACAAATCCGACAGCCAATCGAACGTTCCGGCTTCGGATAGTGGAACTGGCGAGGCCAACCGCCCGCGTCTGCGTCATGGAAGGCCTGCCGTATCGTTCGCGGACGAAGATGTGGCCGGCTACAGGAAGCCCGGAGCTGCGGCTCCCTCGAGCCCCGGAAAGATTGCGGAACCGGTTGCCAGCGAAGCCGACGTTCAGATCGTCCCGGCGATCTCCGACGCGAGCGGGCCGCAGCCCCGCTCCTTCACTTTCGAGTGGGTCAAGGGTGACGAAGGCGACCGCCGCAAGCAGTTCATGGACTTGGCGAAGACACAACTTCGCGCGTACATAACGGCCCGGGACAAAGCAAAGATTGTTCCGAAGCCGTCGCGGCAACAAGTCGCGAAACATCCGGCAAAGCCGGAAGAACCGATTTTCGAGAAAGTCCAGATGATCCCCTACGATCTCTGGAACTCAAACCAGCCCGTAATCATCTTCAGCGCCCAGGCCCATATGCCTCCGCCAGCGGCTGGCGCTCCTCATTCGGATGTAGACGCCGAGCTGCAATATTCCATCCTGCTCGTGGCCTACCCTGACATCTATAACAACCTGCACAAGCTCTACGTTGGAGTGACTGACAAGTTCCATCTCGACGTTACGCCGAAGCTCGACCTTGTAGACGCAGTCGACGTCGATGGCGACGGGCGGGGTGAGCTGCTGTTTCGCAAGACCTCCGATGCAGGCGCAGGCTGGGTTGTCTATCGCGCGACGGGCGACAAGCTCTGGAAGATGTTCGACAGCACTCAGGCGGAGTGATTTCGCGCGTGACGGAAAACTTTTGGGAAACTCAACCAGCACAACCAGACGAATTAAGCGCTGGAGAAAACCACGCCAGAAAGATTACTTGCCCTGCATCACCAGTTCGCCGTTCTCAACTTTCAGGCTGCCGACGCCGTCCGGAAGTTTCATCCGGTCGCGCTGCTCGGCAAGTTTTTTCTGCAGTGCCGGATTCACCAGTGACACCGGAACATTCAGATCTCCGACCTTGAACTCAGTGGGATTGAAGGTCGCATATCCGTCCTGATCGCCGATGTGACCCGATACCGTGATCCAAACATCTTTGCCCGCGATCGTCGTGAGGAATTGTCCATGCACCAGATCGCCATCAAAGCTGACTTGCTGATCTTTGATCGTCGGTGCGACGCCGCCGATGTTAGAGTCGGGAGTCAACTGCGTCAGGCCGCCATTTCCCAGGCTCTGTGCGAGCACGGCGCTGATCTCGTCGGAATTGATGTGGACCTCAGGCTTGGAATCCTCGGTGGCCGCAGCACTCGGCGTGGATATGCCGTGGTATTCGACCGGCGGGGCTGCGCTTGGCTTCTGCGTTGCCTGCTCGAAGTCGGCCATCTTCTGATCGAATGACTGCGCGTGCTCGGCGATGGCTGCGGGCGCCTGCGGATGTGCCACTGTCGCCGGCCGCTTTAACACAAGCACAAGGGCGACGAGGGACGCGATGAGTGTCGCGATACTGATAATGCGATCCAACTTCAACTTCATAGTGATTTCAATCGTAGCGGGATCGTATGCGGAAGATCACATAACCAAAGTAACCAGGTAACCGGAGGGGCGAGTCACCCGAGCTTCTTCACCAGCAATTCATTCACAATCTGCGGGCTAGCTTGTCCTTTGGAGGCTTTCATGACCTGGCCCACAAAAAAACCCAACACGGTTTTTTTGCCGGCGCGATATTGCTCGACCTGTTTTGGATTGGCCGCGATCAGATCGTCAATGACTTTTTCGAACGCCGAAGTATCGGTCGATTGCTGCGGTCGGCCTTCTTCTTCATAAACGACCTGGAAATCCTTGCCCCTTTCGAAGCTCAGATCGTAAAGATCTTTGAGCATTTTGCCCGAGATCGTGCCGCCTTCCACCAGATCGGCCGAAACGGCGATTCCAGCCATCGAAATCGGCGACTTGTCGATTGAAATCCCTTTCGCCTTCAGGCGTCCCAATAACTCGCCCTGCACAAGGTTCGCCACACGCTTGGGGTTCTTCGCCGCCTTCGCTGCCTGTTCGAATTGATCGGCCAGCGATTTCGAAAACGTCAGCACTTGCGCGTCATAGTCGGTGATGCCGTAGTCTTTGACCATCCGAGCACGCCGCGCCTCGGGCAGTTCCGGCAATCCGCGCGCTATCTCGCCTTTCCATTTCTCATCGACCACGAGCGGCAACAAATCAGGTTCTGGAAAATAGCGATAGTCATGCGCCTGCTCTTTCGATCGCATGCTGTAGGTCTTGCCCTCATTCGAGTTGTAGAGGCGCGTCTCCTGCGCGATCTTCCCGCCGGATTCGATCAGGTCAATTTGCCGTCCAATCTCATACTCGATGGCGTCACGGATGAAGCGAAACGAATTGACATTCTTGATTTCCGTCTTGGTGCCGAGTTCTTTCTGTCTGCGCGGGCGTACGCTCACGTTTGCATCGGCGCGCAGCGAACCCTCCTCCATGTTGCAGTCGCTCACGCCAGTATAGAGGATGACTTCCTTCAGCCGTGTCAGGTACTCGTACGCTTCGTCGGGACTTGCGATGTCCGGCTCGCTGACGATTTCGATCAGAGGAACGCCGGTGCGGTTCAGGTCGATTGCGGTTTTTTTGTCGGAGTCGGCGAATCCTTCGTGCAAGCTCTTGCCCGCGTCTTCTTCCAGATGTACCCGCGTAATCCCAACCTTCTTGCGCCCGCTTCCTGCCGGAACTTCGATGAAACCGAACTCCGCCAGCGGCTTGTCATACTGCGAAATCTGGTAGCCCTTAGGCAAGTCGGGATAGAAATAATTCTTTCGGGCAAAGATTGAAGTTTCACTGATGCGGCAGTTCAGGGCCATCGCCGCTAGCGTCCCGAACTCGACGGCTTTCTTATTGAGCACGGGCAGTGCGCCCGGCATGCCAAGGCACACCGGACACACATTCGTATTCGGCGGCGCGCCAAATCGCGTCGAGCAAGAACAAAAAATCTTCGATGCCGTCAAAAGCTGCACGTGCACTTCGAGCCCGATAACCGGCTCAAATGTCGGATGCGCAGCGATGGAAGTTTCGGCGCGGGTGGCCATGATTTCTTCGTGTACCCTCGTGTCCTTGGTGGTTCAAGCCTTTGCAGTTAGGGATTCACCGGCGCGTCCAGATACTTGTCCGCGGGAATCTCGAAATACATCAGTTCGCTCCCCTTCGCATCCGCGACTCCGGTAACGTCAATGTTCGCGCCACGCAACGGGGAGTTGATTCCGCCCACGTCAAAGAACAGAAATCCAGACTGCGTGGTGTGCGGTTCGACCGCCTTGGCCGCGAACTGGGAAGATTCGATCTCATCCATTTCTTTCCTGCTGAGAGTACCCTTCACCTTGTGCGGCAGAGGGATCGGGCTGGGACGCGTGCTCATTTGCGGATTCGTCAGGCGCCGGTAAAGATCGTCGCTTGTGACCGGCGTCAGCTTCGAGTGATTGCCTGTAATCAAAGTGATTTCCATGTTAGCAATGGAAACAGGCTGATCGCCGTCGTTGGTTACGATAAAAAAGATGGGCATGAACCCGTGCTCGGCAAAATTGGTGGAAAAAATCTTCGCTTTATCCGGCTTGTCATACGGATCGGCCGCGATGCCAACTTTCTCGTCCCGATGAAAATCGTGCGCCGGATAGTTGATTGCCGTTTTGGCTTCGGGCTTGACGAAGTTCTTCGATGCCAGCAGCACGGGCACAAACCACGCCGCGCAGAGCACGGGCACAAGAGCGCGGCCGAGCGATCGCGAAGTGAAAGGTCGCATTCATCAATTATAGAGTCCTCCCACGCGGAATCGGCAGTTTAGAATGCTCCACTTGATCTACTTTCTCTACAGCGCGACGCTTGGTTTGGCGATGCTCCTGAGCCTTCCGTACTGGCTCTACCAGGCCGTGCGCCATGGCAAATACCGCCGCGGATTCGCGGAGCGCATGGGCAGAGTTCCCGCTCGACTCTCGCCGGGTGCGCGGCCGGTCATCTGGGTCCATGCAGTTTCGCTGGGAGAAGTACTTGCAGTGAGCGGCCTGGTTGCAAAGATGAGCGTCTTATTCCCTGATTACCGTGTGGTCGTTTCCACCACGACCGATACGGGGCAGGCCCTCGCTCGCAAGCGCTTTGGCGCAGAGAACGTATTCTACTTCCCCATAGATTTTGCCTTCGCAATTCGGCCTTATCTCCGCGCGCTGCGGCCGGATTTCGTTGTGCTTGCCGAGACTGAGTTCTGGCCGAATTTCCTGCGCCTGGCGCATGCCAGCGGCGCGACCATCGCGGTGGTGAATGCCCGCATCTCCGACCGCTCTCTGCCGCGTTATCTCCGCTATCGCTGGGCCTTGCAACGCATGCTCGCGCATGTGGATTTGTATCTCGCGCAGACGGCGCAGGATGGTGAACGATTGCAGTCGATCGGAGCGCAGCCGGAACGCGTCGAAATCACCGGCAATCTGAAGTTCGATGTCAGCGAGCCCGCTCCACCCACGATTGTGGAAGAACTGCGGCGGGGCCTCGCCGCGGATGCTGCGGGGCCGATCCTGGTCTGCGGCAGCACGGTCGAAGATGAAGAGCCGCCGCTGCTGAAAGCATTCGAGAATATTCGTGTGAGCCATCCGCGGGCGGTGATGATTCTTGCACCGCGGCATCCCGAGCGCTTCGACATAGTTGCAACGCTGATTCGCGACATGGGCATTCCGTCGCATCGGCGCTCGCAATGGCGAGGAGAAGCACTCTCCGGCGGCGTGTTGCTACTTGATACGATCGGAGATCTGGCTGCGTTGTACGCTCTGGCTGATGTGGCATTCGTGGGCGGCAGCCTGGTTCCACGCGGCGGCCACAATATCATCGAGCCCGCGCAACATGGCGTGGCAATCGTAACCGGCAACCACACGGAAAACTTTCGCGACATCGTCGGATTGTTTCAGAGCCGCGACGCCGTGCGGATCGTCGGGCTCGCCGAGTTGCCGCTGACGCTGATGCACCTTCTGGCCGATGATTCCGAGCGGCAGGCATTGGGACGGCGCGCAAGAGAGACGCTGCAATCGCAGAACGGCGCGACGGATCGCACCTTGGCCGCCCTTCGACAATTTCTCGGCCAACCTGGAAGATCTCAGCCTGTTGCGAGAGCAGCGCACATCGAGTGAACCCTCTTTCGACCATTTACGGTGGCAT
>DATAUY010000146.1:0-63524 GCA_036268025.1 Candidatus Sulfotelmatobacter sp.
GTCAATAAAAAAGAAGCCGAGATATATGATCCAAAGCAGAGGGCTCCAGCCGTGGTCTTTATCGTGGACAATCATGCTCCACGGCTTCAGCTTCCACCGGCTACCGGTGTTGGATCCTTTTTCTCTGCCGACCGCGATCAGAGGCATATTTCTATTGTCGCTCCTGAAGTCAATTCCGGCCACTGCGCAGGGCTGGGGATGATGCATACCAGACCAGCATCGCCGCGGGAATTAGCACCACAAGCCATTTCATACCTGCGACGAGGACGAGCAAGCCAAGGATAATCAAAAGAATTGTTCGAGCCGTGGTATTTGTTGAGTTGGCGCTCATCGTAATTCCTCTCTTCTGCGCCTTTTCGCTGGCGGCACGAGGCCCTCAGGCGCTAAAGCGCAACGTGCCTTCAGCGCTCTAGCGGCACGAGTGGAACTCGTGCCCTTCCGGTTTGTACCCAGACAGCTAACTATTTCGGAGCCCAGGTCGCGATCTAGTTAGACTGGCTTTAACGAAGTTGACTTTCATTGCAACTGGTAGGGTCAAACGGCGTCCTGAAAGTTGTTAAACGTGCCGGACTTTTGTTTATCCATACATCTTTTCCTGATCACGCTGGAAGCCGATGCGCGCGATGCCCAGGCAGATCATCGTGAATGCGGCCAGAACTTCCCAGTGAGCGGCGCTTGACTCGTGGCTGCCTGCCCCTACAATCCCAAGCGCGAGTTGTGACAGGTGATAGGGAGGCAGTACCAGCGCGATCTGCTTCACGACCTTCGGAAGGAACATGAACGGTACCCAGAGGCCGCTGCAGAATGACATTGGCAAGTAAATCAGGTTGATCGTTGCCGGGGCAGAATTCGGGCCGGTGAAGTATCCGAGCGCCAGGCCCATCGCTGAAAACGGCAGAGAACCCACAGACAATGTTGCCAGCAGTTGCGCAAACTGGGTGAATGGCATCCGCACCCCGCCCGCGGCAATTCCCAGTGCGAACAGCGCGAGCACGATGATCGTGCTGAAAATCATGCTGGTGATCACCTTCGCGACGAAGTATGCGAAGGGAGGCATGGGGCTGGCGCGCTTCACCTGAAGCCATCCCAGGCCGCGGTCGGAGGCGAGGCCCGCCGCGGTTCCGAACAGCGACGCGCCCATTACGCCGAACGTTCCGTAGGTCGCGATGAGATAGGTCGGCACGCGCATGCCCCCGATTGCCTCGTGCGAGTTCAGGACTAGTCCGAACAGCACATAGAACATGATAGGGAAGCTCAGAACTGAGGCGGTGTACATGCGCAGCCTCAGGTTCTTAAGGAATTCGTACCTGGCTTCCTTCAGATAGATCGAAAGCGTCTGCGCCTGTGATCGCTGAATTTGCGTATTGCTCAATGCGATGGATGCTGTGCTCATGGTGTCTCCTATGAGTGTTACTGTCCTACTCGGAGGATTTTCAGGTCTCGGGTCTCGGGTTCAATTCCCGTCTTTTGTGTTGTCCTGTGTCAGCGCGAGAAATGCTTCTTCCAATCCCGCGCTGGTAATTTCGAGGCCGGACAATGTCGCGTCGCGCGCCAGGAGTTCTCTAACAACCGGCTCAGCGACGCTCGTGTGGATCTCAACGGCCTCGCGGTCTTCTGTGACTTCGGTGACTCCGGAAATCTGCCGCAGAGTCGCCATGGTCAAGCTGGTGACGCAGCGGATTTTCTTGCCTGCGGTCTGCGCTTTGATCGTCGCGGGCGTTCCTTCGGCGATGATTTCGCCCTTGTTGATGACGGCCACGCGGTCGGCAAGCGCATCCGCTTCCTGCAAGTAATGGGTCGTGAGCAGGACGGTCTTGCCACGGCTGACCAGTTTGCGGATCTCATCCCACAACATCCGGCGCGCTTCCACGTCGAGCCCGACCGTTGGTTCGTCCAGGAAAAGCAAATCCGGATCGCCGCAGATCGCAAGCGCGAAGAGCACCCGCTGCTTCTGGCCGCCGGAGAGATCGCCGAATCTGCGGTCGCGAAGATTCTTCAGTCCCGCGGTGGCGAGCACATCCTCGGCATTCATTGGGTTCTGGTAATAAGAAGAGAAGAGATCGACGTGCTCACGAACGCGAAGCGTTTCGGGAACGCGGCCGACTTGCAGCATCGCGCCGGTACGCATCCGGTTTTCCGGATTCGTGGGGTCGCCGCCGAAAACGCGCACCTTGCCAGCGTTCGTCTGCATCAGGCCCAGAAGCAGTTTTACTGCGGTTGTCTTTCCTGCGCCGTTGGGACCAAGCAAGGCCAGGATCTCACCGGCATGAACGCGGAAATCAATTCCGCTCAACGCGCGGATGCTTCCATAATTCTTGGTGACGCCTTCGAGACTTGCCACTACCACACCTGAAGCAATCGATTCCACGGAGTGAGGCTGTTCCAACGTCGCGATCATTTCTTCCTCCTGCCTAAACCTGCATCTCTTCTACGCATCATCTACACGCATCATCCCGGAAGCTGAATCCCAGCACCAGTGCTATCCATCACGCGATGGCCGTGACAAATGTCATCCGCTTTTGATTGTCAAACGAGGAAGCTTCCATTCAAAGAACGGCAAATGCAAATCAATCGGGATAACGCGAGACTGTTGGGGAAGAATGAGTTGCACAGCGTGGGCGAATCTATTCCTTACGGAGCGAGTGGAAAGTTGTTACGAAAGCCGAACAGAGGAGTGATGTCAGCTACTCAGGGTCCTTCCCTTCGTACAGCCGATCATCGGCAAATCAGGCTTGGAGATGCCCGTCAGATGGGATGAAACGCGTGTTCGGAATTCGTAACAAACGTTCGAAGAGGCAACTATTTTCGATGCGCCAGGAGCCAACGCCCTTCTCTTTTGATATGATTCCCCAACTTCTCTGGAGGGCACCGCCGTGCTACCCGCTGGGAAAAGCCTTCGCACGCTTCGTGAAAAACTGGGGCTCACAATGCGTGACGTGGAAAACTCCAGTGCACGCATCGCTGAACGTTATCGCAACGAAGAGTTTTCCATTCCGCCAAGCCGGCTGTCGGACATCGAAACCAAAGGTATTCTTCCCAGCATCTACCGTTTCTATACGCTTTCAGTAATTTATCGGCGGGATATCCGCGAACTGATCTCATGGTACGGCGTCGATCTTAACAACACCGCCGCCGATCTTGGACTGGTTTCGCCACCCAAATCACATGTTTCCGATGCGCTTGCCGGAGTCGCACAGGTGCAGGTGCCAGTGCGCATGGATCCGGGATTCGATGAACGCCGCACAACCAATCTCGGGCGCATGGTCGAACAATGGGGAATGGTGCCGTTTGCGTATCTTGCTCAATTTGCCAACAGCGCTTTTACATACGGCTATGTCGGGACACACGATTTCACTATGTATCCGATCCTGCCGCCGGGTAGTTTCATTCAGGTGGATGAAGCGCGGAACCGAGTGGCAGAAGGCTCCTGGCGCTCTGAGTACGAGCGTCCCATTTATTTTGTAGAGACTCGCGATGGCCACACGTGCTGCTGGTGCAGCATGCGGCGTGAAGAAATTATTTTGCAGCCGCACCCTCTGTCCCCCGTGCCGGTTCGAATCCTGCGGCACCCCCAGGAAGCGGAAGTGCTTGGCCAGGTCGTGGGCGTAGCTATGAAATTGACGGAGTGGCGGGCCCTCGATTCTTCTTCAGCTTCAAAAGGGCCAGCAGCACTGAATTGAGATGGCTGGCCGAAGGCGAGTCCTGCTTTCCCGCGGGAAGCAAATCGTCAAAATGATCGCGCATACCTTCGACATAGAAATGTGCGTCGATGTCGCTGCCGCGCCGTGATTCCTCAAGGTCCTCGACCAATTCTGCGATTGGAGTACGCAATATTCCAGTGACCACTTCAGCATGAGCGGAGCGCAATGCCCGCTCGGAAGATTCGGCGCCATGAACGCATTCCAAACCCCAGTGTTCATATCTGCCGTGTGCGCGGCGAAGAGACGCCAGGTACGCGAGCTTCCCAAGCAATCCAGAAACTGCGGCGAGGGTAGTTTCCCTCACATCTTGTAAGGCCGATTTCAGGGTCATCTTGTTACAAATTCCGGACAATCAGAGATAAAAAACATAATTGCGCCAACGGACGCGCTCGTGAAATTATCGCGTTCCATTCGCAGTCACAAAGGAGAAACACCGTGAAACGTATGCTACTCGTGCTCGGAGCAGCCGTACTTTTTTTGAATACCTTCGTAATTCCAACGATTGCCCGCGCTGATGGGGGAGTGGGCACGACCAGTTGCGGAAGCAACGGTGGTATTTGTAAACCATAAACATTTAAAAAATACGTCCCGGGCCGTCTTGTTACGATTACCGGACGGAATCCCATCTGACTTTGCGGGCCTGCTGCATTTGACTGTATAGTTCGTTCGAATGTCCATGTTGCAGGCCCACTCATTCCTATGGCATTACCTGTGGCTAGCGCCGGGCCTCCTTAGCTTGTTTTTCGCTGTCGTTCTCTGGCTTCGGGGAGAACACAGGAAGTATCCTTTTTTTGTCGTTTATCTGCTTTTCGTTCCTGTCGAACAGTTTTGCCTCTACATATTCGACTTATCACCCCGGATCAGTGCAGTTGCCTGGTGGTACGCGTTCTGGGTGGGCACGATCGTCGAGGGAATGCTGAAGTTTGCAATTCTTTCAGAGTTGTTGCGGCACCTTCTCTCGCCCTGGCCTTCGATAGCTAAGCTTGTCCGCAACGTCGTATCGGGATCCGGGGTTTTTCTGGTTTTTCTCGCCGCCGTTGTGGCAGCCTTCGCAGCGCCAGACAATGTTTACCGTGTGGTCGCCAGCGCTCACATTCTTTCGCATACTCTCTACCTGATCGAAGCTGGCCTGATTATCTCAATTTTTCTGGCGGCCGCCCTTTTCCGCATTCCCTGGGAGCGAATTACATTCGGAATCTCTTTGGGGTTTGCCGTTACCTGGTGTGAGCACTCCGCGATTTGGGCTCTTGTAACTGAGGGAATAGTTCGTAACCGTGGATGGGAAGACTTTGTCAACATGGCGACCTATCATCTCTCGGTGCTCATCTGGTACTACTACCTGCTCGCGCCGACAAAACAAAAGGTTCTCGCCATTCCTGCCCGGGGTCAGCGTCCGGCGATAGAGCCTGCAGGCACGATCGCCGCTTTCTCAACCCGGCCCGGGGAAGAACCCAAAGAAACTCTGCACGATTGGAATCGCATACTGGAGCGTCTCATACATCAATGATTCTCGCCATTGTTCTGATCATCGCCGCAGCGCTCTCGTTAGTTTTTGTTCTGAGCATCGCAGTTTCACGTAGCCTCGTGGTCTCAGGAGATTCGGGCCAGCCACAATTACAGCCGATTGATCTTGCAGCCTTCCGCAACCTGGTGGATCCGGCGGAAACCGATTATCTGCGCCATAGGTTATCGACGCACGAATTTCGCACCGTGCAGCGCGAACGCTTGCGTGCAATGGCAACGTACATTCAGGCTGCGGGACGAAACGCCGCGATCCTGATCCAGATTGGGCAACCTGCTCTTTCGTCCAATGACCCTCACACCGCAGAGGCCGGGCGCCAACTCATTGAACGTGCACTGTTGCTTCGGCGTAATGCGATATTCGCTCTCTGCAAAATCTATGTTGTGCTGGCATGGCCGACCTCTGGTCTTGGCGTGGCGCCTGTTCTCAATAGTTACGAACGCTTGAACGGATCTGCAATGCTGCTCGGGCGGCTGCAAAATCCCGCAGCTCCGGTGCGCATTTCCGCGACGCTGTAAAGAGCAGCTTGCGCGCGCAGAACTCTGGACATCGCATTGTCGTTTTTTTGAGAATCGAATTAGCCTCGTGCTTTTACCGCGAAGCTCCGTACCTTCCTTCCGACTTGTTTTCGGGCTTAGTTCTGCTATAAAAACCAGCGGGCGCCAAATCAGTCCAACCATCGAGTGAGTGCATCGGCTATCTGCCGTGGGGATGGTCCCATCGTCTTCTCGCATTTGCGAGTTCAAGGGAGAACCTTATGCTCCGCACAATGAAAATTGGCTGGGTGTGTTTTTTTATGCTGCCGCTTTCTGTGGCGGCGTTCGCGCAGGGCGGCGCCGCTACCGGCGATCTGCATGTCACTGTCAAGGACCCCAGGGGCAACAATCTCGCCGATGCGAGCGTGACGGTGCGGGATACCGCCAAGGGCGTGGAGCGTGCCGCGACGGGCGACGGAGAAGGAGGTTACAGCGCGCACCTGCTGCCTCCGGGAACTTATTCCGTCGCGGTCGACGCCAAAGGCTTTCAGGGAATATTGAGCACCGGCGTCTCCGTGACGGTCGGCGGATTGGTCGAGCTTCCGGTGACCCTCGCACTCGCAACGGGAAAGGAAGTCGTCGAGGTATCTTCCCAGGCAGATCTGGTCGAGACCTCGCGCAGTTCGACGACGGACACGATCGGCGAACGCCGCATCGACAATCTTCCCATCAATGGTCGCAACTACATCAACTTTACGCTTACCGATTCACAGGTTGTGCGCGATAACGCTCCCAACACGGGTGCGGCCCCGACCTCTGGCCTGAATATGAGCGGCCAGCGCGCCCGATCGAACCTTGTCAACGTGGATGGCGCAGATGCAACGGATAACTCAGTGAACGGAGTTCGTTCCACGGTTTCGCAGGAAGCTGTGCAGGAATTCCAAATCATCACTAACAACTACGCTGCCGAATATGGCCGCGCCGCGGGAGGCGTGGTGAACATCATCACGCGCTCGGGATCGAACGATTTTCACGGCGATGTGTTCGGATATCTTCGCAATCGCGCTTTTCAGGCGGTCAATCCGTTTAGCACGGTTCCAAATCCGGCCTATACGCGTGTGCAGGCCGGAGTTGCGTTCGGTGGGCCCATCAAGAAAGACAAGACTTTCTTCTATTTCTCGTACGAGATTACGCGCCGGCATGAAACAGGGTTCTCGTCCATCGGCCAAGGCAATTTTGGGCTGACTCCATTCGATGCTTCGACGTTGTTCGGCGCTCCTGGCGGCCTGGTGAACCTGCAGCTCACTCCCGATCAGGCGGCGTTCCTGTCAGATCCCACAGTTTTGGGCACGATGGCCGCAAGCCCTGCCTATGCCGGCGAAGTTCAGCAATATGCGGTACTCGCCGGAGCTTCATCAGGACAGGCCGTAAACGCGGCGTGGCCCACCGGACTAGTAGAGGCAATCACTTTCGGAGGACTCAACAGCTGGGCAGGATTCCCGACCAGTTGTGCTCCGCCAGGGCCATGCGTGCCGGTTCCCGCCTCCTATACAAGCCTCACTTCGCAGGAGGGCAACTTCCCCGTCTTCGAAGGAACCAGTCTGTATTCGCTGCGCATCGATCACAATCTGAACGCCAACCATCGACTGACATTCCGCGCAAATGTCAGCCCGAGCACGATCACCGGCATCGAGGTCAGCGGCGAAGATCAGCCCTTCGGGCAAAACGCCTACTCCCGCACTTCGCAGCAGACGTATCGCGATGTCACCGGAATGTTTCAGGACACGTGGACGATCGGCGCTAACAAGGTCAACGAATTCCGCTTTCAATACGCGCGCCGCGGCCTTTCGTATTTCTACAACACTCAGATTCCCGGCGGCTCTGACCCTGCGGTCAACATCACCGGCGTGGCATATTTCGGCCGCGAGCCTTACTCGTTTATTCAGCGCACAGAGCAGCGGTATCAATTTACCGACAACTTCTCCTGGACCGTCGGACACCACAACATGAAATTTGGCGGCGATCTCAACTACCTGCCGCTGAATGCGACGTTCACCGTCAACTATGGCGGCGTCTACGATTTCGGAACTTTCAGTTCATCCAGCCTCGGATTTGTGAATCCTGGGCCCGGCGTTCTGCCAAACTTTCCCGACCTCTCCGCCGTGCAGTCTTACGGCGCAGGCCTGCCTGGTGATTTTGTGCAGGGACTCGGCAGCCCCAGCGATTCATTCCATAACCTTCCCATTGGAGTCTTCTTCCAGGATTCGTGGCGCGTCAGTCCGCACGTCACGCTGAACTATGGCGTTCGTTACGATGTGGAGATTCCGCCAAAGTTCAAACAGCCGCAGGGACTCGCGCTTCCCGCTTACAACCTGCTCGGACTGCAAAAAGGAATTCAGACCGACAAGAACAACATTCAGCCGCGTATCGGCGTCGCGTGGGATCCCAGGGGTGATGGAAAGACGGTGGTCCGCGCATCGTACGGAATCTTTTACGATCATCCGTTGCTCGGGCTTTACTTCCTTGGTGACGCATCCGACGGTTCTTCCAGCGGACAGTTAGCATTCGCCGGGACAGGATTCTGCTCTGGAGACGGTAATCCCGGGAACCTGAATGCCTTTACGATTTTTCAAGGTCTTGTGGGACAGCCCGGATGCGCACCATCACCATTCCCACAGGCGAACGCGAACCTTGGATATCTACCGGACGAGCAGCGGTTTCAGGCATTAAATTTTCCCCAGTCGGTTTTTCTGAATCAGAACTACTTGAATGCGAATCCTGATCCGACGCAATCGACATTTCTGCCGCTCGGATTTCAGCCCTTCGGATATCCCCAGGCGAAAGGTTTCGTCTACGCCTATGCGCAGCAGGCGAACCTGACATTGGAGCGCGACCTGGGCCATGGCTTGGCTCTCAGCCTCGCCTACAACTTCAATGGCGGACGGCACCTGAACCGCCCGATCAACGCCAACACGATTCGTGGCGATCTCATGGTAGCGAATTTCGAGGCCGCGCTGGCGGCCGGCCAAACCCCTGCGAGTCCATTCACGGTCAGCGGCTGTGGCGTGGCTCCGAGCGGGGCCCCTTATGTGGATGCATCGCTCATGAATTTTTTCCGTCCAGGAGGAATTAATCCTTCGATTGCAGCTTTCTATTCGAACTTCATTATTCCTGGTGGCAGTTCTTGCGTGGGCCTGGCACAGCAGATTGAGCAAGGCCTTGCCGGACAGGGCTTCAATGCGAATTGCGATCCTGCGACCTTTACCGGTTGCGTGCCTTTCGGCGATATGGACGCCAACTACTCCAATGGCAGCTCGATCTATCACGGCTTCAGCGCGAATCTGCGCAAGCGTTTCGGGGGCCACTATGAGTTCCTCGCTTCTTACACCTGGTCGCATGCAATTGATGACTCGACGGACTTGCAATCAACTCTGACGCCCCAGGACAGTTATTACCCTGCAGTGGACCGCTCGACTTCGCTGTTCGATCAGCGCCATCGTTTCGTCTTCAGCGGCGTGTATCAGTCTGGAAAAGTGGGCAATGGCTTTTCGGGAGCCGTGTTGAGCGATTGGACCTTCGCTCCTCTGGTTGAACTTTCTTCCGGACGCCCCTTCAATATCCTCACCGGCAGTGCAGATAATCTCCAGCTTTCCTCTCTGACCAGCCGGCCGAACACGACGGTCGATCCTGCATGCGGTACTGTCTACCATTCCAAGTATTCGCCGAGCGGCTCATTCCAGGAGCCTTGCATCAATGGTTTTGTCGCGGCTGGCGTCGTGCCGACGTTGCTGCAACTCGACGGCAATCTCGGACGCAACGCGGGCATCACTCCGTGGACGGCATTCGGCGATCTGCGCGTCTCGAAGCGCGTTTATTTCGGCGAGCGCTTCAGTGCCGACTTCATCGTTGACATGTTCAACATCGCGAACAAGAACAACACGGCCGCTGTCAGCCCGCTATTCAGCAATGCTGGAGTCGCGACTGCGGCCTATGACCCGCGGCAGTTCCAGTTTGCTCTGAAAATCAACTGGTAGGATTTCAGCTTCTGTAGTCCCTGAGCCCGCGCTTTTGCGGGCCGAAATATCTATGCACTTGGGAGCAGTGGCGACGCCGGCACTTGCATAGATCCTTCGCTACGCTCAGGGATGACGACGCCTGAAACAAAATGACTGATCCCGAGATTCCTCCGGCTCCTGCTCCCCTTATTCCGGCAACTCTTAGTCCGGGAGATCCGGCGCTTCCACCAAACACCGTCTTCCGCGGCCCTAACGGGATTCGCGCCGGATGGCGCGTGCTGGTCTTCCTGGCAATCAGCGCCGGTCTGGGATTATTTCTCGTCTTGGGATTTGCTCTGGCTTCTCTAAGAAAGACCGGGCTGACAGCACTTTCACAGCTCACGCCGCTCGGCCTTTCGATCTCTGAAGGCGCCATTTTCTTTCTGACCGCAGTCCCTACACTGATTATGTCGCGCATCGAGCGCCGCAGGTTCGGTCAATACGGTTTGCCTCTTCGCTCGGCTTTCGGCGGAAACTTCTGGATTGGCGTCCTCGTCGGCTTTGTTTCCATCAGCGCTTGCCTGTTCGGGATCTTCGCGTTTCACGGCTTTCATCTCACCGGCCTCGCGATCCACGGCAGCGAGATTCTTTCCGCGACGGTCGCGTGGGGAATTACGTTCATTCTCGTAGGGCTGGCGGAGGAATTCTCGTTTCGCGGATATCTTCAATTCACACTTACCACAGGCATGGGATTCTGGCCCTCCGCGATTTTGCTGTCGCTTCTGTTTGCAGGCGCTCACGGTGCGAATCCTGGAGAAAGCAACACTGGACTTCTGTCAGTCGTGATGTTCGGCCTGCTGTTCTGCTTTTTTCTACGGCGCACCGGCAACCTGTGGTTTCCGGTTGGATTTCACGCAGGATGGGACTGGGCGCAAACTTTTTTCTATGGCGTTCCCGACAGCGGCATTCTTCCTTATCACAATCTCTTCAATTGTTCGTTCAACGGTCCCAGTTGGCTTACGGGAGGAAGTGTTGGCCCGGAGGCAAGTGTTTTTACATTCATAGTGCTAATCATTGTTGGGGCTGCGTTTGCCAGCGTGTGTCGCCAGAACCGGTATGAAGCGCCCTGAGATGCGTGAGGCATGCCACTCTGGCGTTCAGCTCTGGTGTTACACTTTCCTTTCATCCATCCTTGGCGCTTGCCCGGAGTTCGATCTGCAATGTCCCAATCAGAAATGCCAACCGCGCGGACTCGTGTCGTTCGCGAAGCCGAACGCGGTGTTTATGATCGCGAAACGGTTTACAAAATTCTTGACGAAGGATTTCTCTGCCACGTTGGATTTTCGGTCGAGGGACAGCCGTTCGTGATTCCCACCTCGTATGGCCGCGACGGCGACAGTCTCTACATTCACGGCTCGGCCGCGAGCCGCACGCTGCGGCAGCTGAAGGACGGCGTGCAGCTCTGTGTCACGGTGACACTGCTCGACGGACTTGTGCTGGCGCGATCCATTTTTAATCACTCGATGAATTACAGGTCGGTGGTGATTTTGGGAAAAGCGACCCTCGTAGATGGTTCTGCGGAAAAGCTTGCCGCGCTACGCGTGCTTTCGGAACACATCATTCCGCACCGCTGGGACGATGTTCGCCAGCCGAACGAGCGCGAATTGAAAGCCACGTCTGTCCTGCGCCTGCCGATTGAGGAATTCTCTGCGAAAGTGCGCGTTGGCCCGCCCATCGACGATGCGGAGGACTATTCGTTTCCCACGTGGGCAGGGGTGCTTCCGCTGGGGATGAAAGCCGGAAAGCCGATCACCGACCCGAAACTGCAGCCGGAGCGCGAGGTTCCCCATTACGTGCAGCCGTATGCCCGCACTGAATAGATTGTGCAAGTCATTGCCAGATAAAGACAAAATGACGTTGTTCGAGCGAGTAAAGAATGCTATCTTTACAGTAAAGAATGCAGGTAAAGACATTAATTACGAGTCCAATCAGCTCCAAAGGACAGATCACTATTCCGCGGGAAATCCGTGATCGATTGGGCGTGCGCGCTGGCGATCGTGTGGAGTTCGTGATCGAAGAAGACCGGACGGTGATTCGTCCGCATCGCGAAGATCCCGATCCGTTCGAAAAGCAGGTCGGGATTCTCGGCCCGTTTCCAGGGGGCGAAGCCGGGATCAAGGCGTGGATTGACGACATGCGGAGCGACGACGAATAAGCCTGCTTAGATGAAGACCGCGCTCGACTCCAACATTCTATCGTCCATCTGGTCGGCTGAGGCCTCGGCATCGCGCGTCCGCCAAGAACTCATTCTTGCCCGTCGCCAAGGAAGCCTCATCGTATCTGCTCCTGTCTATGTTGAACTGTCGGCTCATCCACTTGTAGCGCGGGGTACAGTGGATCGATTGCTCGACGAGGCCGGTGTCTTCATCGACTATCACCTCGACGAAATCATCTGGCGCAGAGCGGCGGAAGGATTTTCTGCCTACGCTAAGCGACGACGGCGATCAGGTGGAAGTTCTCCGAAGCGATTGCTACCTGACTTCCTCATTGCCGCGCACGCTCTGCTGCGCGCCGACCGGTTGATGACGCTCGACCCAGCGCGCTACCAACAGGATTTTCCTGAGTTGAGATTGGCGTAAGAAACGAGGACTGGATAACGTTATGGTCGCAGCAATAGTTTCCCCGTAATCTTCCGGCCTTCCAGATCACGATGCGCTTGTGCAGCTTCGGCTAGTGGATACGTCTTCGCGATCTGTACTTTGAGTTTGCCTGCTTCGATCAAGCTGAACAGAGCGCCGGTTCGCGCCAGCAACTCGTCACGGGTGGCAGTGAAATGCGCCAGGCTGGTGCGCGCCATGTAGAGCGATCCTTTTTCCGACAGCTTTGCCGGATCCACCGGAGGCACCGGTCCGCTCGACATTCCGTAGAGAACGAGCATGCCGCGCAGGCGCATCACGTTGAGATTCTTTTCGAATGTATCTTTGCCGACTCCGTCGTAAACGACATCCACGCCCTTGCCGCCGGTCAACCGCTTCACTTCGGATTCGAAATCGTTCTTTGTAAATACGACGACTTCATCTGCGCCGGCTTCGCGCGCTAACTGTGCCTTCTCATCGCTCGAGACGGTACCGATCACCCGCGCTCCGATGGCGTGGGCAAACTGCACCAACAGCAATCCGACTCCCCCCGCCGCCGCATGAATCAGCGCGGTCTCACCGGCTTTCAACTTATGAGCGTCGTTCACGAGATAGTGCGCGGTCAGGCCGTGCATCATTGCAGCGACGGCTTGCTCATCGCTGATCGGCGCGGGAATCGACACGAGGTGACCTTCCGGCGCGGCTATGTATTCCGCATAGGATCCGAGTGTTCCGCTCCACGCCACGCGATCGCCGGCTTTCAAAAACTTCGCTTGTGGCCCAACCGACGCCACAATGCCTGCGCCTTCTTGTCCGGGAATAAATGGCAACGGTGTCCGCAGGCGGCCGTCGCGGAACTGCGCGTCGATGGAATTCACTCCCGCAACGCTGACTTTCACTACAGCCTCGTTCGGCTTGGGCTGTGGAGTGGGAACTTCGACGAGTTCCATCACTTCCGGGCCGCCGGTATGGGATACGCAAATGGCCTTCATTTTCGTCGTCGTCAATGCTATCTCAACAGTAAACTTACGGAATCAGCAGCAACTTCCCTGTTGTTTTTCTTCCTTCCAGGTCGCGATGGGCGCGCTGCACCTCGGCCAGCGGATAGATATGTTCGATGCGCAGCTTCAGCTTGCCTTCGGCCATCATCGCGAACAACGCGCCCGACCGAGCAACCAGTTCGTCGCGGGTTGCTGTGTAATTCCCGAGAACGGGACGAGTCACGAACAGCGATCCCTTCTGCGCCAAAGTCATGATGTCGAACGGAGGTACGGCGCCGCTCGATCCGCCGAACAGCGCCATCATTCCCCGCGGGCGCAGAACGTTGAGGCCTTTCTCGAACGTCGTCTTACCGACAGAATCATAAACGACGTCTACACCCTTACCTCCAGTGAAACGCTTGGTTTCGGCCTCGAAGTCCTGCTGAGTGTAGAGAATGATTTCGTCCGCACCGGCCTGACGCGCCAGCCTGGCTTTCTCGTCCGTCGAGACCGTCGCAATCACGCGTGCACCGATGTTGTGCGCCATCTGCACGAGCAGCAATCCGACGCCACCCGCGGCTGCATGAACCAGAGCCGTCTCGCCGCGTTTCAGAGGATAAGCGTCATGCGAGAGATAGTGCGCCGTCATCCCCTGGAGCATCGCGCCAGCCGCCTGCTGATCAGTTACTTCGGCGGGAATCGGCACAAGGCGATCGGCAACCACCGCTGCGTATTCGGCATAGGATCCCAGCACGCTGGTCCAGGCAACCCGATCGCCGGGTTTCACGGATTTCACTTCAGAACCAACCGCGCTAATAGTTCCCGCGCCTTCCTGGCCGAGCACGAAGGGCAGCGTGGATTTGTAACGTCCCTCGCGGAAATAAACATCAATGAAGTTCACGCCCGAAGCGGCCAGCTTCACGACGGCTTCATTCGCCTTCGGCTGAGGAACCGGCAAATCCACAAGTTCCATTGCTTCGGGCCCACCAACTTGCTTGACTTGTATGGCTTTCATGAAAGTCCTGGATTCATCTTTGCCTGCGAACGCTCCAACAGGCAAGATTATTTGCTCTTCAATTGCGATGTCCAATTCTGTACGACAGTCACAGGCAAAGATGCTTCGTCTCCGGTGGTGATGACAATGAAACGCTGACCATCGGCGGTTACAGCATACTGGCTGCTGGCGATGTTGGGCGACATGTTGCCCGCATCAAAAAGCTTGCGGCTTTCACCGACTTCGAGATTTTGTGCGCCGCCATTCACTTCTGTTTCGGTGACCGTGCTGGAGCCAGGCAGCAAGTAGAAAATTGCTTTACCATCACCTCTCCAGCGGGGATATGCGCCCCCATTGGTGGAGATCTGCCACTTGGAGCCGGTTTGGGGAAATGGCATGACATAGATTTCGGCGCGCCCGGTTTCGGTGGACGTATAAGCTACCCATTTTCCGTCCGGGGAAAACTGCGCGTAAAGTTGATCGCCCGGACCAGAAACATAGGCGAACGGCTTGCGGTCACCAAAGAGCGGGAGTATCCAGAGATCGTATCCATTGCCGACGCCTGACGTCCCGACGCGATAGATCAAATAGCGGCCATCGGGCGACCAGTCGGATAATGCCTGTTGAAGTCCCTTAGCCGGGTCGAGAAAAAGCACTTGTTGTTCCTGCCCGGAACCATTTGCGGATTTGATTATGATCCGGCTACCCGCGTCGTTGGCAGAACCTGTGCCTTCTGTATATGCGATCTGCGTCCCGTCCGGTGACCAGAGCGGATGGCTGTAGTTCTGATTTGCGAATGTCAGCCGGGTGCGAACCGAATGCGCGAGGTCATAGACCCAGAGCGATGCCAGAGGCTCGCCCACGCTCACAAGCAGTTTCTTATTGTCGCGGGAGATCGAAAGTTGTTTGTACGCATCCGGAACAGAAATCGCGCCAAGCCGCTTTCCGCTGCGCTCATACCAGACAAGATTCAGGTTGCTGCCGGCGGCGCCCGGCTGATAAATCAGCGTTCCGTTATCTGAGGCCGAGAAGGTGCCACGCCATACGCTTCCGTCTACCTGCACATCGTCGTTAAGTACGACCTCCGGCCCCGTGAATTGTCCCCTGGCATCATCAAACGGGTGCGCCACCAGCGCATTATCGTGGATGTAGAGCAGATATCCCGAGACGTAGATCGCGTTGGAATAACTCGCGACCAGCCGGCGGTTTTCCTTGCCATCGAGCGATGCGAAGTAGATGGCCGTGTCGGGACTGGCCGGATTCGTGTGGTTCGCGGCGAGGTAAAGAAAATGTTTTCCGTCAGGCAAGAACCACGGCCATCGGTGGGTCGTAAATTTCACGTCCAGTTTGGTCACGGCCACAGGAGTTCCGCCCGTGGCCGGGACCTGGTAAAGCTCGGAGGTGAAACTCCGGGCCAGCAAGATGATGCCCTTCGATCCCCACGCGCCTCCGCGCGCCTGGGCTACATCGCAAATAGTGACAACCGGCCCACCCGCGATATCCACTCGTTTTAACTTGCCGCCAGTAAAGAATGCGATCGAGCGGCTGTCGGGTGACCAGAAAGGAAATTGTCCATCTTCGGTTGCAGGCAACGGGTCGAAAGAAAGCTTGTCGAGAGAGCGCAGGTAGAGCTGGCTCTTCCCATCGCTCCCCTTCATCGACAAAACGACATGCGTACCATCCGGCGAAATTACCGGCGGCCCACCGGCATCGCCTACAAAACTGAATTGGATTTTGTCGGGAGCATTGATTTGCAGGCGCACAACCGGCTTGGCTTCGCGCGATGAGAACAGTGCGATCCCCATCGCGATTGCAGCGAGCAGCGCGACGGCGGCAACGGCCCAGGCAAATAATCCATTCTTTCTGCGAAAACCGGCAACCGGCACAGCGCGAGTTCCTGATGAGGGTCCGCCTTCGGCGATCCATCCCAACTCGCTCGCCAGATCGCTCGCATTCTGCCAACGCTGCTCTGGATCTTTCGCCAGGCACTTCTTGATTACGCGCTCCAGCGCAGGCGGCGTGAGCGGCTGCAATGTTTTGATCGGCTCCGGGTCCTTTTCCAAGATTGCGGCCGCTACGGAAACCAGCGTCTTGCCTTCGAAAGCGCGCTTGCCGCTAATCATTTCGTAGAGCACCGAGCCGAGACTGAAGATGTCGCTGCGCGCATCGGCTTCTTTGCCTTCTACTTGCTCCGGAGACATGTATTGAAACGTGCCGACGATCGTGCCCTGTGTCGTGAGAGGGCTGGGCTGTGAGCTGGTCATCGTCGCGGTTAATTCAGCCGATACTGGCCTGGAAGCGGCCATACCTTTGGCCAACCCAAAATCCATCAGCTTCGCGCCCGATTTAGTGAGCATGATGTTGCCTGGTTTCAAGTCGCGATGCACGACTCCGCAGCGATGCGCCGCATCGAGGCCGCGCGCGATTTCCGCGCCGTATCGCAAGACTTGCTCAAGCTGCATTGGCCCGCGGCAAAGGCGCTCGGCGAGCGTCTCGCCCTCAAGCAACTCCATAACGAGATAGCGCACGCCGTCCTGCGATCCGACGTCGTGAAGCTGACAAATGTTGGGATGGTTCAGAGAAGAAATCGTCCGCGCTTCGCGCTCGAAGCGCTCGCCGGCTTCTGGCTTGTCGGCGAGATGCGCGGGCAAGATCTTGATGGCAACGGAACGATCGAGCCGAATATCGCGAGCGCGGTACACCTCGCCCATGCCGCCTGCTCCGAGCGGAGCGGCAATTTCATACGGTCCGAGTTTCGTGCCGGCGGGAAGAGCCATATTTTGCGAACAGAGATTCGCGGGAAGAACGATTTGCGCTTGATTATACGGCTCTAAAGATTTCAACAGACCAGAATGCAGGAAGGCAACAAAGGCTAGAGCGTGCAGATAAATTGCTATTCAGGCTGGCGACGTTTCGGTGGAACGACGCTTTTATTGGCATGAATCCCTGCGGCCGCCATGATGGCCTGCCCGAATTCTTCGGGAGAAATCTTGAAAACTCCGTCTCCTTCATCCACGGAGATGTCGGCGACGAAGCGGTATCCTTTTCCAACCACGGTCTGCAGGTAGTGGGGCTGGATGGAGTCATCGTCGAGTGCCATTCTGACCTTCCGGATGGCGGTGTTGATGCCCTGTTCGACATCTACAAAAACGTCTTTACCCCAGAGTGCGTCGGCAATTTGTTCACGCGTCACCAACTGGCGTTGGTTCTCGACCAGAAACATCAATAGTTGCAACGGAAGGCCTTCCAACCGCACGGCCTGCCCGGCGCGCAGGAGTTGGAAACGACCAAAATCAAGCTCGTAATCGTCGAAGCGTACTCTTTTTTCAGACATTAAGATCCGAGCCTCTAGTCAACGATTCTTCTACCCGCAGTTTGGCCTGTCAAGCAAACAACGGTTCCTTCAGATGAATTGATACCAATTCAGACCGTCTCCATGGACGCCGCGCCGTTTCGGGTTCAAGATCGCATCACTTTCCCCAATGAAAGTAAATCAAACCGGAGGTTCTTTATGAAATACGCAGCTCGGATGTTAGCGATCGCAGCAGTCATTACGCCCCTCCTGGCATCAGCCCAGTTGGGGAGCCAAAGGAAAATTGTGGCTCAGGTGCCGTTCGAATTCCATGCCGGCAACAAGATCGTTCCGGCGGGCAAATGCACTGTTCAACTGGTCAGCCCGGATTCAACAACGCTGACGATCCGCAACTCGGACGCAAAAATGGCGCTGTTTGCCGGCAGCCGTATGGATACGCCGCCGAAGGGCTCGACCGCGAACATGCTGGTCTTCCACAGATACGGCGCCCGCTATTTCCTGTCTGAGATTCGGGTCGCGGGCAGTAGCTTCTCGTATCGCTTGCCTGAAAGCACAAACGAGTTGGAGCTGCGGGCCCAGAACGTGCCTGTTTCCGAACAGATATTGCTCGCCCAGCGGTACTAGTGATTCGTCCAGGGGGAAGGTGCGGAAGGTGGGGCCTTCCGCACCTTTTTCATTGGAGCAAAAAATCTCTCGCCGCTGAAGAAGATCAAGATTGCGAATGCGCGATTCCCGCCCGGGAATCTTCGTAGCTTCATCGTTTCGCGTTCTTCGGAAAACCTGCCAGTCCGCCCGCGCTCTGCTAAACTCTCCTCGATTCCGAGGAGATGTGCCATGGCCGAGAAAAAGCCGCAGACCTATGCTAACCACTCTCGATTTGACCCTGCATTCCACTTTTATCTGGCCCCGATCTTCATTCTCGGCCTCGTACTGACGTTGATTCATTTCTTCTATCACTTCTCGCACAGCGATACGCGGGACAACATTCACGCCTTCCTGCTTATTCTTCTTGCGATCGCCTTCATTGTTCTGGTCACCAAGATGCGTCTATATGCACTCAAAGTGCAGGACCGCGTCATTCGTCTCGAAGAGCGGTTGCGGTTGATGCAACTTCTCCCCGAACCATTGCGCTCGAGGATTCCCGAACTGAGGGAAGATCAGCTCATCGGCCTGCGTTTCGCGTCGGACGCCGAGGTTGCCAAGCTCGCAGAACGTGCGTTGAACGAGAAGCTCTCACGAAAACAAATCAAGCAGGCGATTCAGAACTGGCGTCCGGATTATTGGCGGGTGTGACGCGGACGTGAGGCGAAAAGGCGCAGTGGGAGGCGAGCGTCGCGGTAACAAAGTGGTCCTGACCTAAACCTCGGGCCAAATCTGCCGATGACTCCAGGAAGCCATGCCATCTGCAGCCGAAGTCCCCGCCAAAACAAACGACCATTGCCTCGCCCGGCAACCGATTCTCACCAAGGACGAGAAGGTCATCGGATACGAGCTTCTGTTCCGCGAAACGCCCGATGACAAACACTTCGCCGCCGATACTGAGAGCGCGACCGGGAACACCATCGACACGTTGAACATTGTCGGACTCGACGCGATTTGCGACGGGCGCCTCGCCTTCATTAACGGAACGCAGCAGATGCTGTTGCAGGAGTACTTTCTTCTATTGCCGCCAGAGAGCGTTGTCGTCGAAATTCAGGAGACTGTACCCGCGGATGAGGGCATTCTCGCAGCATGCCGCGGGCTGAAGCACAGGGGATACAAGCTTGCGCTGGACAATGTCGCGCCGGATGATCCGCGGGAGCCTCTCGCATCCTTCACAGATTTCGTCAAAGTTGACGTTCGCCGGTACACATCGGCGCAAAATGCCGCCATCGCGGCAAAATATGCGAGCCAGCACTGCCATCTGATCGCGCAGAGGGTCGAAACCCGCGAGCAGGTTGTCGCCGGGATCAAGGACGGCTTCTCTCTCTTCCAGGGATACTTCTTCCATAAACCCGAGCGCATGAAGGCCCGCCACATTCCGGCGGCGCAGTCGAACAATCTGCGCCTGCTGCAAGCCGTCTCAGCCGCTGAAGTGGATCTTTCCATGGTCGAAGATCTGATCAAGCACGATGCGTCGCTCTGCTACCGTTTGCTCCGCTACCTGAATTCTCCGGTGCTGGGCGTCTCGTCGCCGGTCCATTCCGTCCGCCATGCGATGACGTTGCTGGGCGAACGGGAACTCGTCCGCTGGATTCGAATGGCTACGACCCTGGTGATGGGACAGGAGAAATGCTCTGATCTTGTGCTTTCCTCTCTGGTTCGGGCCCGATTCTGCGAACTGCTCACGCCCAAGATCGAACAGAACAAATCCGACTTGTTTCTGCTGGGCCTGCTTTCGTTGATGGACGCCATTCTTGAAGTTCCCATGGGAGTTGTCGTCGAGGGGCTCGCGGTGGATGAACATACAAAAGCAGAACTGCTCGGCGCAAAGACAGGGAATGAAACGCCGCTCAGCCCGCTCTACAAAATCATGGTGGCTCGGGAGTCTGGGAACTGGGAACAAGTAACCGCGCATGCAAAGAAGCTGAATTTGTCTCTCCCCTTCGTGAATCGGGCGTTCAATGAGGCCATGGGCTGGGCCCGGCAAATGACTGGCGTCAAAGCCTGAGCCAGGCTTTCCCAAGGTCTGTATTCGGCCCTCAGCGGCCCATTGACACTCCGAGGCCGATATCGAACGTAACCATCCTTCCCCCATTTCCGCGATTGACCCCGCTACTCCCAGCCGGGTACGATCTTGGTAGAGCTTGAAGGATGTCAATCAGGGAGAACGCGCGCATCTCATAGAGAAATATGCAACTTTCCAACCTCTATGTCCGGACAGCGGTGCTCGCCTCGTTGATTCTGACCTTGGGCGCCTGCCACACTGCACAGCATCCAGCCGCAGTCTTGCCGGCCGCCTCTCCGCCGCCTTTGCGACCAGCGCCAGTGCAGGCTGCCACAACGGCGCCAAAACCAGCGCAGCAACAAGAGCCGGCTGCACCCCATCCGGACGAGGCGCCAGCGCAAAAAGCAGCGCAGACTGAGGCTGCTCCCGCTGCTAATTCTGTTTCAGATTCTGTTGGCGATCTGATCGCTCGCGTGGAAAAGGAATATCAGATCGGGCTCGACAACTTTCAGGCCGGGAAATCCGATGAAGCCCGCCAGAATTTCGATGGTGCGCTCAACGACCTGCTGGGCAGCAGCTTCGACATCCGCTCCGATGACCGCCTCGAAAAAGAGTTCAACCGCATTGTTCAGGGCGTAAACGGCCTTTATCCGGGTGGCACCTCCGAAACCGAGCAAGCCGCGCAAGAGCAGCAACAAAAGGCCGAACCGGCCCCGATTGATGAAACCAACGATATCGCTCCGGCTCCGACCGCCAGTGCCAAAGCGAAAGCTGAAGCCGAAATCAGGAACACGCACTCTGACCTGCCCTTGATGATGACGGATCAGGTCGCCGGCTACATTACATATTTCTCAGGCCGCGGACGCGGTGTCTTCGAGCGTGCCTATACGCGCTCCGGCCGCTACCGCGAGATGATTCTCGCGACGCTGAAAGAAGAAGGCGTTCCGCAGGACCTGATTTTCCTCGCGCAGGCCGAATCCGGATTCCATCCCCTGGCGGTTTCGCGGGTCGGCGCTCGCGGCATCTGGCAATTCATGGCCGGGCGCGGCCGAGGCTATGGCCTCAACCACAGCATGTATGTGGACGACCGGCAGGACCCGGAAAAATCCACTCGCGCCGCCGCCGAGCACTTGAAAGATCTTTATCACCAGTTTGGCGACTGGTATCTCGCCATGGCCGCCTACAACTCGGGCCCCGGGACAGTGCAGGCTGCCGTAAAGCGCACCGGCTACGCCGATTTCTGGGAGTTATATCGCCGTAACGTTCTGCCCAAGGAAACTCGCAATTACGTGCCGATCATTCTGGCCGTGACCATCATGAACAAGAACCCGTCGCAGTACGGGCTCGATAGCGTGACCATGGATCATGCGGCCGCCTATGACACGGTCACGGTAAACTACCCCGTAGATTTGCGCCTGGTCGCGGAGTGTGTGCACTCATCAACAGACGAGTTGCAGGATTTGAATCCCAGCCTGTTGCGCCTGAGCACGCCCCATAGCGGATCATTCAACCTTCATCTGCCCGCTGGAACGAAAGATCAGTACGAGACGGCAATCGCTTCAATCCCTCCGGACAAGCGCCTGTGGTGGCGCTATCACGAAGTTCATCCGGGAGATACTGTCGCGTCTCTTGCGCACACTTATCACACGACGGCGAAGCAGATTGAGGAAGCGAACCATCTGGACGGCCCAGAGCTTCAGCCCGAGGCGAAGCTGGTCATTCCGGTCCCGGCAGGCAAGCATCCCGACACCGACGGCGCGACTTACGCGCGCCGCATCACGCGCTACAAAGTTCACCGGGGAGATACCGTCGAAAGCGTGGCCGACAATTTCGGCATTTCGCCGACGATGCTCAAACGCTGGAATGGACTGCGCGGCAGCAGCCTCGCCGGACGCCGCGTGTTGGCGCTGCACCTCCCGATTTCGCCGAGCGCTCATGAGGCCGAAGTCGCGGCATCACACAGCAAATCGAAAAAGACGAAAACCGAAACCGCGGATGCAAAGCCTCCGGCAACGAAGACAGCCCAAATTGAACATCTGAAGATTGACACAGCAGTTGTTCACCACAAAGTAAGGTCTGGCGAGACCCTCTACTCGATCGCTAACGCCTACCGCACCACCGTTGCGGCCCTGAGGCGCGATAACCGTAACATCGGCAACTTGCGCCCGGGGATGATTCTGACGATTCAGATTGCAAGATAAATCTTCTTGCGGACTTATGTGATTGCGATTCTGCCATGTCATCCTGAGGCGCGCTTCTTGCGCCGAAGGATCCATGCACTCGTTGGCGCTATTGTGCTGCCGGCAGGTACATAGATCCTCCGCTTTGCTCAGGATGACAAACGTGTCTATCCCGTTTTACTTCAGGTCCGCTAAATCCGCCACCAACTGTGTCATGTTGAATCCCTGCGGAGTCGTTTTCTTCCCCGTCAGATAGTCATTGCTCACAATCGCGTATGCTTCTTCGCAGTATGTCTCCCAGAACGACCATGTCATCACCTGGAGCGCGCCCCAGGTCACGACCGTGACTCCGCGTGAGTCATAGGCGACGACCGGAATGGCGTGCCCTCCCCACGATCCTGGCTTGCCATTACCGGTCGGCCCACCCGGAGGCACCGACCACGGCTGATGGTTCTGCACCTGCGCCTGGGCGCTGATGGGCAACTGCAAGCCGATGTAGCAGCCCTCGAAAATGTAGACCGAATCCATCACGTGGATGTGGTTCGAAGGTTCGAGCGCGACGTAAGCGCCGATTTTGTGTCCGGCGATACCACTCTGGCGCCAGTAGTTCAGCACATCGATCTCGACCGCGCCATTGTCGTTTGCGCCGGTCGTCGGGTTGTAACCGGTGATGGCGGAGTACGCCGCAACAATCTGCTTGTCCGTGGGCGTGAACATTTTCTTGCCGGCGTTAGCTGTCCACTCCATGAGCAAGTGTCCGGCGGCAGCGCAGGTGCAGTCGCCGATCTGGTCGTTCTCCATCATTCCCCAGGACGTGATCTTTCCCGCAAGATTGAAGGTGTCCGGAGGATTGGGCAGCGCCGTGGTCGTATACGACGCGAGCAGCAACGTCCGCGGATCGTGCCGCGCCATCTGCTTTCCCAGTTTCAATTTCCTGGGATCAATCCGCGTGGGATCATTTTTCAGCGCAACGTCCTTGCGCGAATCGGGAAGCGACAAATCAAGTTTCCGTACTGCCATATGGAACTCCTTTGGAACGCAATTTGGAATTGGGGATCAGAGAGCATGCCCGCAGACATGTGATGTCCGCGGCCGGGACAGACCAATCCAGTGAGGGAAGAGAAGTGCGGAGCGAATCTTAGAACGCGAAGCTGCCGGTATCAACTGAAACGCGGAAGTTGTTACAAAAAACGAACACCACGTCATGCCTTTTTCCCGCATGGAGACAACGCGAAATTCGGCAAACGCAAACCTACACCTCACTTGTTTTTTCACCCAACCTGCATCCACCCGCATCCTGGGAGAGAGTTCGAGGATCGATAATCCCCCCGGCAGAGCGGTCAAAACCCAGACAACTCATGACTCAAAATGATTTTAGTAAACAGAGGAAAATTCAATATGCCTGTCATATCAAGACTCGCGAAGTTGTTGTCTGTATGGCCTTACTGACTATTGTGCGGTCGCTGGCTGCCCAGACCGTCACGGTGTTCGCAAGCGGACTTAACAATCCACGCGGACGGCACACTCTATGCCGTTGAAACGAACCATGGAGAACTCGATGCCATTTCGGAATCCGGAATCCAGCGCGTGGCCGACATTTCGAACGTACAAGGCCATATCGTCCCGACGGCCCTTGCCTATGACGGCAAGAACTTCCTGGTGGGGTGCGACAGGGTGGGGATTATAGCTTCAGCTAAATCCAAAAGTCGCTTTGCTGTTTGACGGGTATTGCCGGAGCCGTAGTGACGGTGTGCCCGGCGGCGGGCTCCACGCGATTGCGTCCGGCATTCTTCGCCTGGTATAGGGCGGAATCGGCATCGTGCAGAAGCTTTTCGATATCGCTGGATGCCTCGCCTGTCGCGACTCCAAGGCTCAGACTGACCTGGACATTCGATCCGCCCGCCATGATACTGCATCCGGCAACGTGAACCCGGACGCGCTCGGCCAGTTCCCAGGTTTCCGCCAGGCCGCAGCCGGGAGCCACGATTAGGAATTCCTCGCCGCCGTATCTCCCAACCGAGTCGTACGGACGCACCATCGCCGCAATTCCGCTGGCGATGACGCGCAGTACGGAATCGCCCGCGGCGTGTCCGCGGCTATCGTTCACTGCCTTGAAGTGGTCCACGTCGATCATGATCAGGCCGACAGGCGAGCGGTCGCGCTCGGCGCGCAACAATTCACGTTCCAGGGTGCCCAGAATCGCCTTCCGGTTCCAAAGGCTGGTCAGGCCGTCACGCGAGGCCTCGCGGCGCAACGCTTCTCGCGCCTGCAACAAGCGGTGTTGCGTTACCAGCAATCGCGCGCTTGAGCAAACAAACGAGAGCAACACGACCAGCGCCGCCAATCCCAGCCGAGCCCGGGCGATGTTCAGCGACATGAACAGCACCAGCAACGGATAGATCAGGTGGAAGGCTTCCAGATAAACCTTCTTCTCGCGGACCGGAAGCTCCGCTGCGAACTCCGGCGCTTCGGCCTGCTTCCAGGTGAGCGCAATCAGCATGGGAATGATCAGGAGCCCGGTCCAGAGAAGGTCGAACCACTGTCCGGTTCTCAGGAATCGTCCCGGGCCGTAGTCGTAACAGGCATCCACACAAGCGGAGAACGCAAGGAAGATTCCCATGCGCCCGAACAGGCTGCGCACGTCAGTTGACCGCGTCATGATCGATCGCAGAATGAACGCGCTGGCAACAATCCCGTATCCGGCGAAGTATGCGCCCCACACCGTATGCGAGAGTTCCGAGGGAGACTCGGCCTTCGGAAGATAGAAAAAGTACACATACGCGGCCACGCAGATCAGCACACCCTGCACGAAGTCCAGCGCCATGACTGCGTCGAGGCGTCCCGTTTCGTGCTCCGGATCGAGAAACAATGCCATGGCCAGCGGCGCAAACCAGAACGAGAACAGGAAATTGGTAAATGGAAAGATCAGCGGAGTGGCGGCGAGATCGTTATAGACGCTAAGTCCCTGCGAGAAGACCAGCAGAAGGTACGCTACCGCAGCCAGCCGCCAGAATGCCCGTGCCAGTCCCTCAGAGCGCTGGCTGGTCTGGACCAGCACGGCGATCAAAATGCTGCCGACGACGAACTGGATGGCGTCCGAAATCACGGGCCCGGGTGCGTTCGCTCCCCACGCGACCACAACACCGGCGTGAATCAGCCAGAGCAGCCCTGCAACAGCGACAATGGTGCGTGTGCCCGACAATGCGTTCCTTTTACTCGGCACTCTTACTCGTACAGATGGCCTAACGGGGGAGTTACGGTGACGATGGCGGCCGGACTAAAAGACCTCACAGTATGAACCAGCGTAACCCGGGAATCGAGTGTCCATGGTACCGCGACAACCGTTACCGGCGCATAGAAATTAGTCCCAGTTGTAATATTGGACCAGAGATCAACCCTATGATGACAGCGACAGATGGCCCGAGCATTGCGCGAATCGGTCAGATCCAGATTGGAACGCGGGATGTAGAACGCGCGGCGGAGTTCTACGAGAAAGTCCTTGGGCTGAAATTGATATTCAAAGCGCCGCCTGGATTGGCATTCTTTGACTGTGGCGGGGTGCGTCTGATGCTCGACCGTCCGGAAAAGCCGGAGTTCGTTCACGCGAGTTCGATCCTCTATTTTGCGGTGCCCGATATCCATGCGGCGCATAGCGGATTAAAAGAAAAAGGCGTGCGCTTCGAAGATGAGCCACACATGATCGCCCGCATGCCCGACCACGACCTGTGGATGACATTCTTCCGTGACACCGAAGACAACATGCTGGCGCTGATGAGTGAAGTGAAGAGATAGCAGGGCGCTGGGTTTTGGGTTTCAGGTCTTGGGTCGTGAACTCGACAGTCGGTCCATAGGGTTCGTCATCCTGAGGGCCGTGCTCTTCGCGGCCAGAAAGATCTATGCAACTTGCCGGCAGCATCCATGACGTTTCGCCGGAAATCCGCAGACGCTGCTCTGCTATCATCGCTAACGGGTCACGCCCCGTCGTCATGTACCGCGCAATCATTCATCGTATGCAGGAAGACGAAGAAGACGACGACATCCCCGCCATTTCCGGCAGAGGAGAAGGAATCATGGAAGAAGTTCCGGCCACAGGTTTGGGCCACGCCCGGCGCAATGAAGACATCGCACTGGATCTGATGAAGTTTGTCGCCATGACCACCGGCTATGGCCGCACGACGTCCACCGGCGTCGGCTTTCAAGGCACAGGATCAGCCGCCAAACCCGAGGATTACGCCGATAAGCTGTTGGAGCTATACGGACGCTGCCTGGGCGCGATCGGCGGAAAAAAGTAATCCGATCAATTCGTGGTAGAGCGGCGCTTTAGCGCCGCGAGACAGGCTCTAAAGAGGTGATGTGCGGCATGTGACGCGCCCCTGAAAGGGCCGCTCTTCCACTCACACCCACATCACATTCCTTGACCAATCTCCGTATTCCAGACAAAATCAAACCGCGCCCTTTGCGGGGCGCGGTTCTTCATTTGTAGCGGAGGCGCTCTCGGCCACGCTGACTCTTAGCGGCGTCTCTTGCCTTTTTTCTGGGCTGCCTTTTTGGCAGGCTTCCTCGCCGCCTTTTTTGCTTTTTTCTTGGCGGGCTTTTTGGCCGCTTTCTTTTTCGCGGGCGTAGCCGGTTTCTTCTTTGCAGCGGGCTTTTTCTTCGCCGCTTTCTTTTTGGCTTTAGGCTTACCGCCTCCGCCGCTTGGAGCTGGCGGTGCGGGCTTCGGCGCGGGCTTCGGTGCGGGTTTCTGAGCGGGAGGCGCCGGTGCCGGCTTGGATTCCGGTTCCGTCGCTTCCGGACCGTCCATGGCTGGCTCTTCTTCCTCCTCTTCTTCCTCTTCGAAATCTTCTTCCAGCGACTCGCTGTACGCGCCGCTGTCGCCGAATTCCTCTTCTTCGTCACGTCCGTAGAGCGTGGGATCGTAGAACGTCATTGCTCCTCCTGTTTCATTGGCGGCTGGGTCGGCTGGGCCGCCCTGGCTGCGCAGGCACAAAGAAATTAAAAGACCGCCGGATACTTCTTGGGTAGCGGGGCCGGATTATAGCATGCCATTCGGTGCCATCCGCAAGCACTGCGAATCTCTCGGTACTGTCCTAACACTACGCACAAATAGGACACTACCAATCTCTCCATTCTCCTCGCGCCGGGCCGCGTGTTTTCACATTGCGACGGCCCGTCCATGCCCGTTCCTGCATCCATCACGTACACTAACTGTTTCCCTTGAACTGCTTTCCTTGAAAAAGATCGCGCACATTCTGGCCCGCTATACGGCCTGGGTCCTCGGCCTGATGAAATTACTGGGCATCTGGGGTGTTTTTGTTATTGCCTTTGCCGACAGTGCACTCCTCGGGATGCCGGTGGATTTCGTCGTCGCGACGTATGTGTATCAGGACCGCAAGCGGATATTCCTTTACGTTGCCATGGCTTCCCTCGGATCGGCCCTGGGCAGCATTCCTCTTTACCTGATCGGCTATCTCGGTGGCGAGAAGGTGCTGCGCAAGCGGATATCCGAAGAGCGGTTCCTCAAGATTCATGCCTCGTTCGAGCGGCACGAATTCTGGGCGCTCATGTTCCCGGGCATGATGCCGCCTCCTTTGCCATTCAAGGTTTTTGTTCTGGCTGCGGCCGTCTTTGAGATGCGTTTCCGCGACTTCCTGATAGCTATCTTTGCAGGGCGGTTCGTGCGCTTTTTTGTCGAGTCGGTTCTCGTGCTGTGGTTCGGCCCGGAGATCCTGGAACTTTTCGGAAGCATGTTCAAACAGCATTGGGTATGGGTGCTGATCGCCGTCGCTGCTGCACCCTGTTTGTGGCTCGTGCTGTGGCGCACCAGGCGGAGAAAGAGGGCTGACTCTGATGCCAAATAATCAAGCGGCGCAGGAGCGCCGCTCGCAAAAATGAACTATCGTCGAAGTTCCGATCAGGCCGCGGCGCTATGATCTCCCGAACGTTCCATCCAGCCGGAAAGAGCGTGGAAGAGCACCGGAATCTGGAATATCGCGATCGAGAAAAACAGGTCGCTCTCGATCGTTCCGCGGAAGAACGGGATTGCCGCCGTGTAGGACGCCAGCAGGCCGGTAAACGACCGCGCATACATGTCAGGCCAGGCCGCCCACACTGCGAAATTGCTGATCAGGAAAAACGAAATCGAACTGGCCAGGGCGGCGCCCACAACCCGCCAGAACCCGGACTTCTGCCGCAAAACCACGCTGCCCAGCAACAGAATTCCCGCATACCACGCCCAGGTCACAACATGGTCCCAGGAAAGTACATAGGAGTAGATCAACTTGGTCAGAACGACGTCCGCCGCCGCCATCAGCACGACAGGAACCCACATCTGGCGGCGTGGCCCGCGCGCCCCGAAAAACAGGAGCGACGCAGCCAGAGGCGTGAAGTGCCACGCATGAGGCAGGAAATTCAGAGGCCCGGCAAAGGGCAGGAACCGTACTGCGATGGCAAGCAGCACAAAAACGTAAGCCAGCATGATCACCTCGATATCGAACTTATATTCTGGCTGCAGCGGACGCCCGCGTCAAGAGAGCGATTGTAAAAACCATATCTTTCAAGAAGATGGTGGGAAAGCCTTGAGAACCCCCCGCGCATCAGCCCTTCGTTCAAGATCGATCTCGACGGCAGACCTATTTCTGCCCGGGCTCCGGCACCAGGATCGGATGCTCTCTGCTCCCATAAACGGCGCCCGCTACGCGTAAAGCCTTATCTATTTGCACAGCAGCCCCCAGCACATTGCGCCGCCGGCTAAAAACCACATCATCCACGCTCACATATCGCAAGTCCTGGAAGTGGACGATGTAGCCCTGCTGAGGCGGCGGTAACTCCTCCGTCTCAGTTATCGGATATTGCGCCCAATCGAGATAAACCCGGCCCAGATAGGAATTCTTCGCCGCCAGGGTGATGGGGGTCTCCTCGGGCTTGTAGCGAATCTGCATCCGTCCTTGAGGATCAACCTCCGGACTCAGTGAATCCACCGGCGCGAGGACGAAGAAGGCTTGCGTCTCCACAACGCCGTCCCAATGGAATGGGTCCAGAACCTTCGGATAAGCGGAAACGCGGATTGCGTCGGCGTCATTGTAGGTTCGAGCTTCCAGCGCACTCAGCGCGCGGCGATGCTCGTAGTCCCGCACTCCCCACATCAGGGCGACCCCGATTAAGGCGAGGATGGCGGCGGTGCGGCCAGGAGGGCTTTTTTGCTTCACGCCAATCTCTTTATCCACCAGCGATAACAGCCATGGCGTGACCAGACCGAGGATCAATAGCGTGAGCATGATGGGATCGACGATGAACACTATGTCCCACGAATACCACTTTTCAGAAAATGGCCAGAACGGACGCACTCCGTAGTTATTGGTGAAGTCGAGGAGAATGTGACTAAGTCCCGCAAGACACGCGTACAGATAAAGCAGGCCCCACCGGGGAAGCAAATTCCGATTGTTTGTTTTGCGTCCGCGTATTCGCCAGACGAGATACACGAAGCCGACTACAACGATGGCATCGAGCGGCACTCCCAGAAACGAATGCGTAAATCCGCGATGATGCGCGAATCCAAAGGCGCGCCCGCGTATCTGGCCAATAATGTCGAGGTCGGGAGCTTCCGCGGCCAGAGTCATCGTGAGCGTGGCCAACGCTGTCTTGCGATTGAGTCCGGCTCGGCTGATACATGCGCCGGTCAGAAAATGAGTGATCGGTTCCAAGAAGTGCAGTCTATCTTATCCACCGGGCTGCTCAACGTGCGGGCGCCAGCAACGTCAACGCATCGGGGACAACCGTGATTTCCGCCGGAAGGGTGCCGATAAGTTCTCCATCCGCTTCGACGTAAATCTTCCGTCGTTCTTGCGATGCATTGAAATAGTCGGCGTAGGCCTCGGTGCTGTAAGCCAATTCGATTCCAGGCACGGCCCAGCGCCGGCGCAATAGTCCTCGCGTCACGTAAGCGAGATAAGCCATCCGGCTGGATGTGCGGCAAAGAATCAGGCGTATGTCTTCACGGTCCAGTGAAGCGCCGGGCGCCAATTCCTGAATCACTCCTCCGAAGCGGCGAATACGAACCGCCATGAGTTCGGTCACGTCCGCTTCGCTGAGCGCGCCGGATTCCCTGGCATATTTCACCCGAAATCTGGTCATCGGATAGTTGAACCACAGATGCCACGCCTTGGCGTAGTAAGCCCTCATGCCAAGGCGCTTCTTTGTTCCGCTGTGCAGCTTGTAAAACAGATGCGCATCGACACCTATACCAGCGGCGACGATGAAATAACGTGCGCTTTGTATGCCATGGAAGTCATTAAATGTGATGCGCCCAAGCGCGATGCGGCGAGCGTGGCCTCGTACCGCAGCTTCGGCCGCCGCAGGGACGCGCAATGGAATTCCCAAGTCATGCGCTAACGCGTTGGCCGTTCCCATGGGCAGCACGCCCAGGGCAATCTGCGTACCTGCCAACACCTGAACGATGTTGTGAATGGTCCCGTCGCCGCCGCACGCGAAGATCGTGTCGCAGCCAGAGGAAATGGCTTTTCTGGCTTCGTCGCCGGCGTGCTGCGGAGATTCTGTGGGAACCAATTCCGCATCAACGCCTGCGGTTTGTAAAATCGCAAGCGCAGCCTGCAATTCCCGCTGCCGTTGCCTGCTTCCACCTGACTCCGGGTTATAGAGCAAGGCAGCCTTGCGCATATGAATTGGATTTTACCGGGGACGAACGGAACTAGCGCGAACCCCACTCCCACATGCCGAACATGGCCTTTTGCGGCAAGGGATGGCCGAGCTGGCGGGCAAGCAGCGTGATCTGTCCGCGATGGTGAGCGTCGTGTGCGATGAGATACCCGATGAAGCCCGCTACATCGGGACGGAAATTTCTGATCTTTCCGTTGCTTTCGAGCGCGCGGCTGATGACCACGCTGAGCGCATGGCGGCTGTTTTCAAATCCGCGCAGTGCCTGCGTTGGGCTCACTGTCCCGCGCTCAAGCTGTTCCGGAATCTCTTCTGCCTTCGCGGCCTTCAGCCACATCACGCGGACGTTGTGCATGTGGGCGACCATGGCCGCAATCGTGCGCCCTTTACCGTCTGCCGGTTTTGCCTTCCAGGCCGCAGGCGGAAGGTTGTCAATCAGGTAGTGGTTGATGCGGTTGTCGGTGTTGAATGCGTTCAGGAGCGCAACCGGCAACTGGGTCACAAAGGGCTCGGCAGCTTCTCCGGGAAAACTTTTTGACATGTCTGACTCGTTCGCGGATGATCGCGCAGGAGCTTTAATTTGGCATGAGCCGGCCACACTTGCAAGAGGCCTTTTGTGAAATTATGTGCGCTTTTTCTGTCCGCGATTGATTCGGGAGGATGGCCTGGATGAAACTCCAGGATGAAAACTTTAAGAGAACTACATTGCATTGGTCTGCCATGCCGGGCAGAAGAGTAATTCGTCTCTATTGCGACCCCGCGAAATGAGATAGCCTGTCGAAACTTCGCTTTTCGTGGAGAGAGCAATAACGATGAAATTCTCCTCAGCCTTCCTGATCGCGCTCTTCTCCTCTACCTTCGCCCCCGCTCAATGCATGCTGCCGGCGAATCCATCGACAGCCACGGTCGATTCCGTCTTCGACGCATACACGACGCAGAACGGGCCTGGATGGACCGGCGCCGATGGCACATATTCGCTGCCGCTGCCGGACGGCACAAATCTGTTCATGTGGTCGGACTCCTACATCGGAACCGTCAATCCCGCGACGCGCCTGCGATCGAGCAATATCTTTACCGCGCACAATTCGCTCACGATCCTCGATCAATCAACCGGCTTATGGACGACGGTCGGCTACCCTCCGGCCGCGACATCTCACTTCGTCCCAAAGAAAAAGAGCGACTGGTTCTGGGTCGGCGGCGGATACGTGTTGCAGACCTCGCCGGGCGCGTACCAGATCAAGATCATGTTGATGGAGTGGACCGGCGCGTTCAAACTTGTCGGACACTCCGTCGCGACATTGTCTTGGCCGAGCCTCGCTACCGTTTCGATCACGCCAGTAACGGGCCTCGACACGAGCCTCACCTGGGGCACAAAAATCCTGCAGGCGGGGAACTTCTTCTATATCTATGGCCTGAAAGATCCGGGGACGAACACGAAAACGCCCTACATTGCGCGTACGAACTCCATCAACAATTTGACCAATGCCGCCAAGTGGCAGTTCTGGAACGCGACACAGAAGAAATGGCTGGCCGTAGAATCGAACGCGACCGCAATGTCTGGAGTTGCCGCGATCACGCCCGAGTACTCGGTGGACTCTATGAGCTTCAAGGGAGGTACGTTCTATCTGATAACTGGCATGGACGCGCTGAATCCTCCATATCCTTTGTGGAATGCAATCACGACGTGGTATTCGTGCACACCGCAGGGGCCATGGTCGAACAAGACTACCGTCTATACCGCACCTGAAGGCGGCGCGAACGGCTGCAAAGTCGGAACGCTCGTCGCCTACAACGCGAAGGCACATACCGAATTCACCGATGCCGACGGCATTCTGATTTCTTACAACGTGAACGCCAATAACAGCAGTGACCTGGTCTGTGCCAATGACTACAAGCCGCGTTTCGTGCGCATGCAGATTCCGGGTGTCACTGGCGGCGCAAAGTAGAAGCCTGCATCAGACTCACATTTGCTAAACAGACACGCGCCCGGAGGGCCCCCGAACACAGCCCGGCATTTCAACGCCGGATGGCGATGCGCTCACGCACCGGGGGTGCCGGAATCCCGCACGATCTCCCGCATATAATTCTTCCTGCAATGTCCCCGAGAGACGCCGAAAAAAAGATCGAATCGCTGCGCGAGAAAATTCGTCACCACGAATACCTCTACTACGTCCTCGACCAGCCGGAAATCAGCGACCTCGACTTCGACAAGCTGATGCAGCAACTGAAAGATCTCGAGGGCGAACATCCCACGCTCATCACGCCGGATTCCCCTACCCAGCGCGTCGGCGGCAAGCCGCGCGAGGGATTCGTCAAGGTCCGCCACTCCTCGCCGATGCTTTCGCTCGACAACACGTACAGCGAAGAAGAACTCCGCTCCTGGGAGCGCCGCGTGCACGAACTCACCGGACGCAAGGATGTGGACTACGTCTGCGAGTTGAAGCTTGATGGCATGTCGCTGTCGCTCGGGTACGACGACGGTCATCTCGTCCGCGGAATCACCCGCGGCGACGGCACCACCGGTGAAGATGTCACTCTCAACGTGCGGACAGTCCGCTCCGTGCCGCTGTCGATACCCAAAGAAAAATTGAAGAGAGCCGGCATTCCCGCCAATTTCGAAGTCCGCGGCGAATTGTTGATGCCGACCGCCGCCTTCAAGAAACTTAACGAGGAACGCGAACGCAATGGATTGCCCACTTTTGCGAACCCCCGAAACTTTACTGCGGGCACGGTTCGCCAGCTCGACGCATCCGTCACGGCGCAGCGTCCGCTCGACTATTTCACCTACATGCTGCTGCAAAATGGCCGCACGTATTTCGATCGCCACTCAAAGACACTTGACGCGCTCGATACCGCGGGATTCAAGGTCAACAAATATCGCAAGCTCGTCCACTCCATGGAAGAGGTCTGGAAATTCATTCTGGAGTGGGAAGAGAAACGCGACTCCTTGCCTTATGAGATAGACGGCATCGTCGTGAAGGTTGATCGCACCGGACTTCAGGACGAACTCGGATTCACGGGGAAGGCCCCGCGCTGGGCGATTGCTTATAAATACGCCGCGCGCGGCGGTGTCACGAAATTGGAAAGGATCCGATGGCAGACCGGCCGCACCGGCAAACTGACGCCGGTGGCGGAGCTGGCCCCGATCCCCATTGGTGGCACGACCGTGCGCAACGCGACCCTTCATAACATGGACGAGATCGAGCGCCTGGGAGTGAAGATCGGCGACTGGGTCCGCGTCGAGCGTGGCGGCGACGTTATTCCGAAGGTCGTTGAAGTCGACAAAGATCACCCGCGGGGAAAAGAAAAAGTCGAGGCTCCTGAAAAGTGCCCGGTATGCGGCACGAGAGTCGTCCGCACCGAAGGTGAAGTGGATTACCGGTGCGTCAATGCGAACTGTCCCGCCAAGCTTCTGGGGACGATTCTGCACTTCGCTTCGCGCGGCGTGATGAACATCGACGGCATGGGCGAATCGCTGGTCACGCAACTGATCGAACGCGGCCTGGTCAGGAACGTTGCTGACATTTACGACCTGACAAAAGACAATCTGCTGAGCCTGGAGCGCTTCGCGGACAAATCGGCGCAGAACATCCTCGACGAAATCGAGAACTCGAAGAGACTCCCGCTGGAACGCGTCATCTACGGGCTCGGTATCCGCATGGTTGGTGAGCGCACCGCGCAATTCCTCGCCGAGCACTTCGGCTCGATGGAAGCGATCGAGAACGCCAGCGTCGAAGAACTGCAAGATGTGGGAGAAGTCGGTCCCAAGATCGCCGAGAGCATTGCAGAGTTCTTCAGCAATCCTGCCAACCAAAAACTCGTCGACCGCCTGCGCCAGGCGAAGCTCACGCTCAAAGGCGAAAAGAAAGAGCGCGGCACGAAACTCGCCGGGAAGACGTTCGTACTAACCGGAACCCTCGCCCACTTCACTCGCGACGAAGCAAAGAAGCTGATCGAAGACGCCGGCGGCAAAGTGGCGGGATCGGTCAGCAAAAAAACTGACTACGTCGTTGCCGGCGCAGATGCCGGTTCAAAGCTCGACAGGGCGAAGGAGTTGGGAGTTGCAGTGATTGATGAGAAGGAAATGGAAAAGCTCGCGGGTTGACCCGTAAGATGGGTTCCCCGGCTTACGAGTCAAGCTACCTCGCTGCCTTTTCAATCTCCGCGCGCAACTCCGCATACGGCAGCGCGCCCGGATGGTACATCGCTACCTTTCCAGTCCGGTCCAGAAGCACGAGCGTCGGCGTTGTAGATGCTCCGTACTTGTCGAAGTTGTACTTGCTGATCGGCACCGGCATGTCGAGCAATCCCGAATAGAAATGCCTCCGCACCGCGTCGATATACTTCAACTCTTCCGCTTGCGGAGCGTGTTCCGATTGCGCAGTGTATCCGTAGAAGCGGGTCGGCCCGATTACCTTCAGTCCCTTCGCCGCAAATTCCGAACGCAATTGCGTGATGATCGGCGCTTCGGCCTTGCAGTCTCCGCACCAGTGCGCCCAGAAGAACAGCAGCACGGGAGAGCCTTTCAACTGCGCTGCCGGCGGCAACGCCGATCCCAGAAACTGATCTGATTTCAAGGCAGGCGCGACCGCCCCTTGAAGTGACAACACGTTCAGGTTCTTCTGTAACCGCTCGCCGATCGAAGTGTTCCCATACGTCTTCAGCGCCGACTCGATCAATGCAATCGCCTGCGGTTTCGCGCCACGAGCGATCAGTACCTGCGATTGCACTTCGAACGCCGCGCCAAGCGCGAGCGGAAGGTGCGGCTCGGCGTCCACCGGACGCTTCTTCAGTTGTTCCAGCGCCAGCGTCTTCGTCTGCTTTGCATAATCTGCCGCTTGATCGTACTGGCGCGCATCGAGCGCTGCCCGGCCCATCCAGGAAAGGCCTTCAAGATATTCGCCATCAACGCCGCGCTGGTTTCGGTAGGCATTCAACTCCGCTTGCGCGGCGGAAAAGTTGTTCCGTTCAAGCGCGATGCGGACGTTGTCGACGACTCCAGCCCAGGCCCCGGATGCCGCGAACAAAAGAAAAAGCAGGGAGAATCTGAATCGCATGTTCTCTTATGATGATTGGTTTCGGGAAAGGTGGCAACCCCAAGGCAAAAGCCAACACTTCGGCGCCAGCCATAACATCCTATTTATCAAATGTTTATGCCGCCATCTCAACGAATTCTGTAGCCTTTTTGGGGCATAATGATTTACAATGGTATTGCGTTTGACTTTAGAGTTCCTCGCAGTACAAGCATCTCCGCTTAACCCAGCGCGTGACCTGCCTGCAGAAGAATCCTGAAAGCTTCAGCGCTACATCAAGAAAAAGGAACAGTGCAACAACATGGAAACAGGAACAGTGAAGTGGTTTAACGACGCCAAGGGCTATGGATTCATCAGCCGTCAGAATGGTGAGGATGTATTCGTACATTTCTCCGCCATTCAGGCCAGCGGATTCCGCAGCCTTCAAGAAGGTCAGCAAGTCCAGTTCGACGTGGTCAAAGGCCCGAAGGGCTGGCAAGCTGAGAACGTCAAGGGCGTCTAACCCGCTTCCAAGCAGGTTACAAATAAGGGCGGCCAGAAATGGCCGCCCTTCGTGTTTGCGGGAAGCCATCAGCTGTCACACATCAGCCGTCAGCTTTCAGCTTGAACCGTGGGGCCCTGTCACGTTGACGTCAGAAATCTCAGCAAAGAGCTTTACTCCGACGAAACCAGCTCAAAGCTGATAGCTGAAAGCTCAATTCTGGTCTTTCAGCAGCACGACGTCTGAGTCCGTGTGCCCGCGTACCAGTGCCAACTGCTTACCGTCGGGCGACCAGCGAAAATCCCAGATGTATTCCGACTTGAAGTTAGTAAGCGGTTTCCCCGTCGAACCATCCAGAGGCTGCTGCCATAGGTTGTCGACTCCGGCGTCGCGCGCCGAATAGACGATCGACTTGCCGTCCGGGCTGAAGTGCAGCAGGCTGAACAATCCCCGCTCGAAGTCCTTCATCGCAGTGTGACCGGAACCGAGGTCGACCGTCACCAGGCGTTGCTTATGCTCGCCAGAATGTTCGAGCGTGGGAAATACCAGCAGCTTTCCGTCCGGAGAAATATCGAAGGTGTTGGCGGAAATCGGCGATTCGCTCACGATCTGTGAAGTGCCACCATCAATCGGGGCGCGCGCAACCTTCGCAACATCGCGCAGACTGATGAAGTAAACCCACTTGCTGTCGGGGGAGCACACAGGAAAGGTATCGTACTTGCCGTCGGTGATTTGCTTGAGATTTCCTCCCGAAGAATCGACGCGCCAGATGTTCTGGTTGCCGTTGTCCCCGCGGAATGCGAGCACGAACAGAACTCGACCGTCGGCACAAACTGAAGGATCGCCCGCGGGATGGCCCTGCTCGGAAAAAAACGGAGACTTGACGCCGGAAACCGAATTTATCCGATACAAGCCATTGTCCTGGTCAGACAGGAGTTGGCCGTCGCGAGTCCAGCCGATGTCAGTGGTGGCCTGGGTCGCGACGAGAGTGCGGGCTTCTGCCTGGCCCGAGACAGGAACCAGCGAAAGATTCCAGTGGCCGACCCTCAGCACCGTGGCAAAAGTCTTGCCGCTGGCCGCGACGCTCAAGTCGCCGTAGTCATTGGTGTCGCGCGTTACTGCGGAATATTTTCCGCCAGGATAGGAAACAAAAGCGATCTGTGTGCGATTGAAGTTCGAGGCGCGATCCACCGCTTGCCCGAGCAGGCCTCCTCCGCCAGGCACCCACGCCGGCGATCCCAAGATTCGCTCGTTGCTGCTGAAGACGGTGGATCTCTTTCCCGAGGCCACGTCCACCACAATCAAAGCCTGCAATGTGTTGCCCACCTGCGACGCGACGCAGGCGATGGTCTTTCCGTCGGGTGACCAGTCAGGCGCCGACAGGCCTTCATTCACTGGACCGCCGGTCAAGACACGCTCGTCGCCGCCCTCGGTCGAACGAATAATCAACTGAAACTTACCGGGCACGGGGTTGTCGTATCGCATAAAGGCATACTGCGTGCCGTCAGGCGAGAAGGTGATGTTCGTGTCGACATCGTCGACCAGTTTCTGCGCCGTGCCACCCAGAAGGGGCGCGCGAAACAGAAATTTCAATTCCGGATTGCCCGGATCGCTGCGCACAAAATAAAAGTAGTTTCCGTCCGGCGAGAATCTCAGGCCGTTGTAGTAGACGTCTGCTTCCGGCTGCACCAGCGTCGTGCTGTCCGTAGGGATATTCCGCAGCCGAAGCGCCGCGCCGCCGTTGGTGCGGATCAAAGTGAGGATGTACTTCCCGTCCGGCGACATCGCCACCGAAGAAACGTTCCCGGAGTCAGTCACCTTGGTTACGGAAAAATTCTGGAAGGGAGCGGTTCGATTTCCCGTGACGAGCTTAAAAATTCCATAGGCAGCCGCCGCGAACATCGCGACTGCCAACACCACCGTGATCGCGAGGGTTATTCTGGCTTTCGTACCGCTGGAAGAGAACGCCGTGCCCGACTCCATTGTTTCCGGAGCCGCAGCGGGCGACGGGCCGGCAACGGCTGTGACGCGAGATGAGGCTGAGACCGATTGCGACGGTCTTCGGCCCGATTCACTGTCGCGTTTCAAGCGTCTTAGATCACCGCGGAGGTCTGCCGCGGACTGATAGCGTAGCTCGCGGTCTTTTTCCAGCAGCTTTTCGAGGATCTCCTGAAGCTTGGGCGGAAGTGTCGCGTTCAATTGCACGGCCGGAACGGGATCCAATTCAAGAATTGCATGGAACACAACTGCCGATGTCGCGCCGGAAAATGGCTGCTTGCCGGTACCCATCTCATAGATGACCGCACCGAGCGAGAACAAATCGGTCCTCGGATCGAGCGTTTCCCCGCGCGCCTGCTCGGGCGACATGTAGGCGATCGTGCCCACGGTCGCTCCGGGACTGGTCAGGTTCATAGCGGGAGAGCTTTGCGTGGTACCGATCGTCTCGATCTGCATCTCGGGCTGCGTCAGCTTGGCCAATCCAAAGTCGAGCACCTTCACTTGCCCGCGCTGATTCAGAAAGATGTTCGCCGGCTTGATGTCGCGATGGATAATCCCTTTGGCGTGCGCTGCATCCAGCGCATCGGCAAGCTGAATAGAAATATCGAGCAGCCGGTCAAGCGGCAGGGCCCCGCCTCCAATCTTGTGATCGAGATTCTGCCCCTCGAGCAGTTCCATCGAGATGAACGATTGTGTGATTCCGCCCTCGCCGGACATGGTTTCGACCGCGTAGATCGTGCAAATATTGGGGTGATTCAACGCAGAGGCCGTACGGGCTTCGAACAGAAAACGGTCGAGCGCATTCTGGTCGCGGGAGAGTTCCGGAGGAAGAAATTTCAGCGCGACCTTACGTCCAAGATTGACGTCTTCCGCCTCATAGACAACGCCCATCCCGCCGCTGCCTAACTGGCCGGTGATGCGATAGTGCGAGATAGTCTGACCGATCATGAGGAGACCCGGGCGGAAGGCTCAATCTTAGGTGGGATGAATGGGGCAGTCAAACCAAACGAGCGGGAGGCAGAAGAAAGATGAGTCGCCGGGCGGCCATAGACTAGCGATTGCCTTCTTTTCTTCGCTCTTTGGGAAAGTCCGGCCATTTGAGTACGGTCGCTGTGACTTTGTTGTCTACGCGCAACGCATGCTCGGCCAGCGACGACTGCAATTCAGCGTTAAGTTCCTGCAATTCTTTGTCGCCGGTGGTTTTTGCCATTCGGCGGCAGATTTCTCGAATGCGGTCTGTATTCCGACGCGAAGGAACCATAAGGCCTTTCGTTGCCGGCAGGAGCCGAAAAGGTTGGGTGTCCGACGAAGGAATTTGCGCTTTTCCAGCCAACTCTGGCACAGGGGCGCAACATAGGGCGTCGCTTGAACCGTGCCGTTCAACATCTGAAAGAGGACCCCGCAGCTACTTCGCGGCAAGCGTGGGCTGAGCCTGTTCATTCTCTAAGCGGTCGACCATTTCTTTTGGCAGGCCGTGGAGCAATTCAAGGAAAGCGGCGTTCGTCCAGCCGAAGCCTATGACGTTCATGTGATATCCCATTTCCGCGTGGGCTTCCGATGAACGGTCCACGACGTTGTACTTCTCGCGGATATTGCCGTCGCGGCGGAAATTCTCGGCCACCATAGAAAGGAATTCATAGGAGATGCGGTCGGCGTCGGCATTGTAGCTGTAACGCCGCAAGCCTGCGATCGCGATCATCTCGATGTTTCCCCAGCCGTAGGGGAGGTCCCACTGCGCGCCGGTATCTGTCGTGCTCATGGGCAGTCCACCGGGCTGCTCGAATCCTTTCAGATTGCCGACGACTTTTGTCGCCTGTTCCGGAGTCGCCAATCCCGCCCATAGTGGATAGAACATGCTGGCATATTTGTAGCTCGAAATCTGCTTGGTGACAAAGTTGAAGTCGAAGAACGTGCCCTTCTCGGCATTCCACAAGTATCGGGTGATTAATTTTTTGCGATCTTCGGCGCGCTTGTTCCACTTATTAGTGTCACTCCGGCCGAGCCATAGACCGATCTGCTCGAGATCTTTTTCCATTTTGTAGAGCAGGCTGTTCAGACATACAGGAGCGTAGTGATGCGTGGCAGAGCCGAAGGGGCCGAAACGCGAGCTGACGTCGAAACCCGATTCGCGCATCGAGCGGTCGCCCTTGTAGTAGTCCGCGCTGAGCTTGAACTGGATGGGCTTGTCGCAGCCGGCGCGGGGCATGGTTTGCTGCACATCGCAAACTTGGAGTGAATAAGGTGAGCCGGCGACAGGCTGCTCGGGTTTAGGTTCGGTCGTTATCAAATAGGCGTCGGCGTCAGCGGGATGAAAAAAGAAATATCCGGCGACCTTGCGATAAAAGCCGCTTTCGTCCTGCACAGCTTCGGCAGGCGGCCCATCGCCAAAATCGTAGTAGCGCGAAAGTCCGGTATCGCCCGCCAAATGTGGAGCACGTGTCCACATTCCGTAGTCCTTGTCGAGGTCTGTGTAAGCGCGTTCGAGCCACTCGCGGCCGGGTGGCTTGCCCCGTTTCCGCATCGCTTCGTAAACATCGACCACCATCGAACTCATGAATGGAGGCTGCGAGCGCGTCAGATAGTAGGTGCGATTGGCGTTGAGCATCGCTCCGTAGCGCTCGACTTCGAAGAAGAAGTTCTCGACCATGTCGCGCGCCAGATCAACACGCCCGGATTCAAGAAGTCCGCGGATGATGAAATAGCTGTCCCAACCGTACATCTCGTTGAAGCGACCGCCGGGAACGACATATTTTTCGGGAAGGTAAAGCAAACCGGGGGGATCAATCTTTGTCGTATCTACTTCCCCGAGACGATGAATTTCGATCGGCAGATGTTCTACACGCACCTTGCAAGTCGTGGTAAGCGACTGCACCGCGGGCGGCTCGGCGAATCCTGCGGGCAAGTAAAGTACAGGCGCAGTGGCGACCTTTGGGTCTCCAACGCTCCGGCATTCGGTCATGGAGCGGGTCAACGTGTCCCAGGCGTTCGAGATGTAGTCGAGTATCGGCTTAAGGCCCGAAGGCTCGGATGCGGGAGAAACAGCGCGAGCCTGCGCCCCACAGCAAAGAGCCGCAATGGCAAAAACGATAGAGAAGCAGTGCGAGAGAATGCGGCGAGATTCACGGCTATAAGTATCCATCGCCTCTATGAGGAAAGCTCCGTCATCATACCCGCGCCATGACAACGTCACAAAACAATTTGCGAATGAGGCCTCTTCGCGCCAGAGAAGATTCGACTCGAATGGTAGGTCAGTTTAATTTTCGAAGGCATTTTCAGACTGTCTGCGATCTCGCGGGAGCGGATATGCTGCGCGCGGGATCCCTCGGCCCGCTGGTGAAAACGCGGGCCTTCGAGATGACGCCCTTGTTCCTCTGAGAAATCCAAACTAATCCACTACTCGAACTCTCCAACCGGAAGTTTGCTGCCGAATGGTTTATCCTAAAGCGTTTGTCGTTGTTGCCGGAGGCCCTAGTGTATCGATCGCGCGCAGTCATTCGTCTGGTTCTGGTCTTCTTGGTGGTCTTCTTTTCAATCGCAAGCTTCGCCCAGGTCGCGGAGAACACCTACCAGGAGTTGCACTGGCGCATGATTGGTCCATTCCGCGGCGGACGCACCCGCGCAGCCTGCGGCGTGCCCAGGCAGCCGAATGTCTTCTATGTCGGACAGGTGAACGGCGGCGTGTGGAAATCCGACGATTACGGCCGCACGTGGAACCCGATCTTTGATCGGCAACCTACTCAGTCGATCGGCGCGATCGCCGTCGCACCTTCGGATCCGAACATCGTTTATGTCGCCAGCGGCGAGGGATTGCACCGTCCAGATCTCTCAGTCGGGAACGGCATTTACAAATCCACGGATGCCGGAAAAACGTGGACGCATCTCGGGCTAACGGATGGCTTTCAGATTCCGGCTCTCGCGGTTGATCCGCGCGATCCGAACAAGGTCTTCGCTGCGGTCCTCGGACATCCTTACGGGCCGAGCGCAGAGCGCGGCATTTACCGCTCCACCGATGGAGGCCAGAACTGGCAGCGCGTGATTTCGAAAGATGAAAACACCGGCGGGTCTGATGTTGAGATTGATCCTTCGAATCCGGATGTGGTGTATGCCTCGATGTGGGAGGCGCGCGAGGGCCCCTGGGAAGACAACAACGAATTCAACGGTACAGGTGGTGGCTTATACAAATCGACCGACGGCGGCGCAACGTGGCGTCAGTTGACGAGCGGGTTGCCGAAGGATCTCTCGCAAATCTATGTGGCCATCGCGCCTAGCGATTCGCGCCGTCTCTACGCGACGCTTGCCGCGGCTTCAGGCAAGCTCAGCGTTTATCGCTCCGATGACGCCGGTCAGAACTGGGCGCAGATCACCGACGATCCACGCCCTTCGGGCCGCATTGGTGGGGGCGATCTGCCGATCCCGAAGGTCGATCCGAAAAATCCCGACCTGCTTTATGTCGTCAGCACGGTAACGATGCGCTCCAGCGACGCCGGGAAAACCTGGATGAGCTTTCGCGGCGCGCCGGGCGGCGACGACTATCAGAATCTGTGGATCAATCCCAACGACGGCAACACGATTCTTCTGGTGAGCGACCAGGGCGCGATCGTCACCGTGAACGGCGGCGCGAGCTGGAGTTCGTGGTACAACCAGCCAACAGCGCAGCTTTATCATGCAATTGCCGACAATTCATTTCCCTATCGCGTATGCGCGGGCCAGCAGGAGAGCGGTTCAGTCTGCATCTCAACTCGTGGCAACGACGGCGCAATCACTTTCCGTGACTGGCACCCCGTCGGAGTAATCGAGTACGGCTACGTCGCGCCCGACCCCCTCGATCCCAACATCATTTATGGAGCCGGGCGCACCGAAGTCTCAAAATATCACTGGACCACCGGGCAGGTGCAGAACATCACGCCGGTCCCGGTCCGCAACGCGAAATACCGCGCCAACCGTACCGAGCCGCTGATGTTTTCGCCGGTTGATCCGCACGTCATGTACTACGCGACGAATATGCTCTTCAAAACGGCCGACGGCGGGAACTCATGGGAGATCATCAGCAAAGATTTGACGCGCGAGAATCCGGGTGTCCCGACGAGCGTCGGACCTCTGCATAACAAAGCGGTTGAAAAAGCGCGCGGCGTTATCTACTCATTGGCCCCTTCGTTCAAGAACCTGAACACTCTGTGGGCGGGCACCGATGATGGTCTGATCTGGACCACGCACGACGGCGGAAAAACGTGGACTGACATTACTCCGAAAGAACTTACGCCATGGAGCAAGGTCACGCAGATTTCCGCTTCGCATTTCGATGAGCAGACCGCGTTTGCTTCGGTGAGCCGTTTCCGCATCAACGACATGCATCCGTATCTCTATCGCACGCGTGATAGCGGCAAGAGCTGGAAGTTGATCACGGAAGGCTTGCCCGAATGGGGCCCGGTGAACACTGTGCGCGAAGATCCGGTCCGCAAGGGGCTTCTGTTCGCCGGAACCGAGAATGCGGTCTGGCTTTCCTTCGACGACGGCGATCATTGGCAGTCTTTGCAACTGAATCTCCCGCACAGCTCCATGCGCGATCTGTGGGTTCATGATGACGACCTGATCGTCGCCACGCATGGCCGGAGCTTCTGGATTCTCGACGACATCTCTCCGCTGCGTGATACCACGAAGTTCGAAGCGGCAGCGCATCTGTTTGCTCCCGCACTGGCATATCGCATTCAACGCGACACAAATACCGACACGCCGCTTCCGCCGGATGAACCTGCCGCGCAAAATCCTCCGGATGGCGCGATGATTGACTACTACCTGCCTTCCGCTGCGAATTCGATCACGCTTGAGATTCTCGACGGGCAGGGTCGTGTCGTTCGACGTTATTCAAGCGACGACAAACCGGATATAAGCGAGGAAGATCTGCAAAAGCAGTTGATCCCGCTCTACTGGCTCCGTAGCTTCCGCAAGCTCTCGACCGGCGCAGGAATGCACCGCTGGCTCTGGGACCTGCATTATTCGGCGCCGGCCGCTACGCGCCATGAATATCCCATTGCAGCGATTCCGCATGACACGCCGCGGTATCCGTTGGGCCCAAATGCGCTGCCGGGGACCTACCAGGTTAGGCTGACGGTCGATGGGAAAACCTCGGCCGCTCCATTGAGCATCAAGCTGGATCCCCGGCTAAAGGTCTCCGCCGCGGCATTGCAAAAGAAATTCGACCAGGAGAAAGCTCTGGCCTCAATCCTGAACGAAACTTCCATGGCGGCGCAGCAAGGGAGCTCGATTCGCATCCAGTTTGAAAAGCTCGACGCGGAAGACAAGAACAAACAGGCCACTGAGGAATTCGAAAAGAAACTCAATGCCGTGCTGGGGACCGCGGGCGGATTCTTCGCTCCCGTCGCGCAGGAAGTCACGCTAAGTCGCGTGAACGGAGAAGCTGCCACTCTCTACCAGCAAGTCTGGCAGGTAGATGCCGAGCCGACCGCGGCGCAGCTTGAGGCGGCTGGCAAAACAAAGCGCGAGAGCGCCGACGTATTGAAGCGATGGGAGGACTTCCGCCGCATGGAATTACCTGCCTTCAATCGCTTGCTGAAAGAATCGGGGATTCCAGAGATTGACATCCACGCCGATCTCACCCAGGAAGAGGTCGAGATTGACGAAGAGTAGCAAAATGACTCTCCAGCCCGCGGACAACAATCTTCCAGACGACGATCTTCCAGACAACGATCTTCCGAATTACTAAAGCTTTGCCACAGCCCGCTGCAACTCCGCTGCAATCGCTTCCGGAGCGACCTCGGAAGAGAACTTGATCGGCTTGCCGATTCGCACACGAATCGTCCACGGCGGGGCGAACTTTTTGCCAGCCTGTTTGCGCTCGAAAAGTCCGTCGATGCGCATGGGCAGAACCGGAATGCCGAGATTCTGCGCCAGCAGCCCAATTCCCGATCGAAATGGGTTCATCTTGCCGTCAGTCGTGTGTCGTCCCTCGGGAAATACAAGCACGCTGTAGCCACGATCTACGGCTTCGCCCGCGTAAGCAAAGCTGCGGCGGAATCCGGACTCGCGCGGCAGAGGAAACAGATTCAGCAGAGAAACTCCCATCGCCCATTTCGTGCGGTCATACATCCGGGCAAGAAGATTCCGGTCAGGCGCGGGGCTGCGCAACGACTCTAATCTCTCGCCGCCCGCGGCGGTCGCGAGGTGATTACGAAATCGCGCCGGCAGCGCAGTAAGAATGAATCCTGGATCCACATGGTCAATGTGATTCGAGATTACAAGCAACGGCCCGCTCATGCCCCGTAGATTTTCACGGCCTTCGATGCGCGGCCATCCGAGCAGCAGAATCGCCGGACGCATCAGCAGGTAATGCGCGAGCAGGCGCAGCCACGTCACCGGCCACCGCAGCGACCAATGAGGATAGTGATATCCCTTACCGGCGGTTGCTTCTCCATGTAGCATCTTTTCCAGATCGCCGATGGTGCGGACCGAACTGAATCGGGCCTCGCTCAGGTCGACCTGATATCGATCTTCCAAAGCGCCGAGCAATTCCACGCGATCCAGAGAACTGAGGCCGAGGTCAGAGTCGAGGCTGGCGTCTCCGGAAAGATTCGTGGCAGGACGCCCTGAAACTTTCTCAATCAGATTTGCCAATTCGTTCCCGGAACCCAATCTGTCGCGCGCATTCGGAGGGGAAGTAGAAGCAGACGAAGCCTGCATCCGTTCCTGAACTAACTTCGCGATCAGGGCCCGCTTCGGCTTTTGCGTGCTGGTCCGTGGAAAGTCTTCTTCCGGCCACGCGATCCACATGCGCATGCGCTGGAACTCCGCAAGAGATTCATTGGCGCGGCGAACGGCCTGCTCTGCATTGCCGTCGTTCCGCAGAATCAGCACTGCGCAAGGCTCGGCATTTCCGCCGCGCTCGACGCCTACGACCACGCAATCCTTCACTTCTGTTTGGCGCCGCAGCGCGGCCTCCAAGTCGTCGGGATAAACGTTCATCCCTGCCGGGGTAACGATGACCTCTTTCTTGCGGCCCTTGAAATAAAGGTTTCCTTCCGTATCCAGTTCGCCGATGTCGCCGGTGCGATACCAGCCTTCCGCATCGGATACAGCGTGCGCTCCGCGAATGTCCCAGTAACCGGAGGCCACGCCTCCACCCCGCACGAGAATCTCGCCGTCGGGCGCAAGCTTGACCTCACGTCCAGCCAGGACTTTGCCGATCGATCCCTGGCCAGTCCGAAATGGATGATTCAAGCTGATCAGCGATGTGGTCTCGGTAAGGCCGTAGCCTTGAATCACGGCATATCCGAGGCGCCGCCAAAATTCTTCGGTCTCCGGGTCGAGCGCGGCGCCGCCGGAGATGAATGCCCAGAACTTCCATCCGAACTGCTTGTGAATTTTTCGAAACGTCCACCAGCGGCGAAGGAAGTGTTTTTCTTTTGCAGCGGCAAGCCGCTGCTGAAGCCAGCCGGCCCGGCCGTCACTCTCAAAATCGCGCTCGATCTTCTGCTTTAACGATTGCAGCACGCGCGGAACGCTTACCAGCACCGAGACCCGCTCGCGCTGAATGGTGTTCACGATTTCGGAAGGCTTCAGTTCCTCCTGAAAAATCACAGTGCCGCCAAGAACCGGCGGCAGATACATTCCCAGAAATTGCCCAAACACGTGACTCAGCGGGAGCAGATTCAAAAAGCGAATGGGATGCACAAGCCGCTCATACTTCAGGTACCTTCGAATCTGCTGCTCGACCGGCGCGATGTTCGCGAGCACATTTGCATGCGTAATGACGACGCCTTTGGGATCGGCCGTGGTGCCGGAAGTGAAAACGATTTGGAGAATGGCATTGGGCTGGATCTCCGGGTGCGGCTCAACTCCGGGTCCACGACCCGGCACAGAGGCTGGCTCCTCATATAGTTCGTTTCCGGCAGCCGGATCGGCCAAAGCGCTTTCAATGTCTTCGAGAACTAATGTGGGAACTGCAAGGCTCGTGCACTCTTCGGCGTGCTGATGCGCGGCCACCAACAGCTTGGCGTCAACCTGTTGCGCAACACGAATTACGAAATCGAGCGAAGCCGCATCATCCATCGGAACGACGACAACCCCGCGAAGCACGCATCCGAAAAATGCCGCAACCCACTCTGCCGAGTTCGCGCCCCAGATCATGACGCGATCGCCTCTGAAAATCTGCCGGCGGTCCAGTTCATTGGCAAAACGGCTGGCCAAATCCAGGACCTTGCCGTATGTGAATGATTCCGTCCGGTAGCCGCGCCGCTGGCGATAGGCGCATTCGTCCCGATGGGAGCGAAACTGTTCGACCAGGAACCCTGCGAGCGAGTGGAAGTCCATTGCCTGTTCTAAGTTTAGTGGACTGGGAGGGGATAATGCGTCAGATTGAATCGGCGGAGACTAAGGGCCTGCCTGCAAACACAAGACCTGGGCCCTCAAGACAAGCGGGTTACGCAAGGAACTTGCTGCGGCCCCGGCTTTATGCGACATAACTAGTATGCGCACGTGGCCAATCTGCGTTCTGACTTTGTGCATCGCTGGGTTTTTAGCTTCCAGCCTGCAAGCACAGGAGAAGTCCGACGCCGCTACCGTGCGTTCTCTCGAACTCAAGTGGACTGAGTCCTATCAGCAGCGCAATATCGACATTCTTTCCTCGCTGCTGTCCGAAGAATTCGTCATCACCATCGAAGACGGCAGCATCTACAGCAAAGCGGGATACATCAGCCACAGCGCCGACGCTTCCGTTCATGTGAGCATTGCCGAACTTTCCGATCTAAAGGTTCGCATCCACGGTGACACGGCTGTCGTCACCGGCGCTTATCACGAGAAAGGCGAGTCGGGCGGAAAACCCTACGAATACCACGACCGCCTTACCGACGTGTGGATAAAATCCGGAGGTAAGTGGCACGTGATTTCATCGCACTATAGCGTTCCTTACAAGCCCTGAAACCGGCTTCGGTGTGCACTTTCTGAAATTTTCGGATGTTGAACGGAACCTGAAGATCACTTCTCCCGTCCTACCCCCAGCGCGTCCGCCACGCGATTGATGTAGTTGAACCACGATGCGATCAGCGTGATCTGCAAAATCCCCTGATCATCGAATCCTGCCTTGCGCAGACCTTCAATATCGTCTTTCCAGACTTTCGTCGCGTCTTTGGTCAGTTTGACGACGTATTCCACCATCACACGCTCCTGCGGCGTGATGGGCGCGGTCGCGTAGTCCTTTTCGAGCGCCTCGACTAGTTCCTTGTCTAACGTCACCCTGCGCAGAAACTCTGCGTGTGACTCGATTCAATACACGCACCGATTCGTCACCGAAACCATGGTCGCGATCATCTCGTGTTGCCGCCGGTCCAGCGGCAGGTCGGGTGACATGAGCGATCCGAATGTTGCGAACGCGTGATAAAGCGCGTCGGGAATCAGCGTGTGCGACCCGACGATCGATGAGGCCCCCGACGCATCCGGATGCACCGGCGTGGCATACTCCTTCGGATAAAACAACTTCTCGCCCTCAATCGCCTTGCGCAGCTTTTCGTCGGCTTGTTCAAAAGGAATCGTTCGAATCCATGTCATAAGCGTTCCTGGTCGTTAATTTGGAATACGCGACAATCGTCGGCTTGAAAAAAATACACTTCCGCTCGCCAACGCCCCATAGCAGATTCATATTAGCGATCTCACTTGAAGAAGGTATGCAGGATGACGGCGTGCGTGTCTATTGACCGGCGATTTCTAATCCTGCCTTGCGCAGGTCGCCGATCATCTGTTCGACCATGTCGGGTTGCCACCACTTGAGCAGTTCCTCGCGTAGATTCCTGGCAAATTCCGGGCGGGCGGCGAGAAGATCGCGCAGAGCTGTGCGAGCTCGTTCCTTATCGCCGAGCTGGCTGTAGACCAATGTGAGCGTGACCTGCGCGGTCCACAGGCTGGGCATATTGACTTTGAGTACGTATGCCTGTGCTCGCTGGGCGTCATTCTGACGGTACGCGTTGAGGGCGAGAGGCAGCCAATACCAGCCAGGATGGTTGGGATTGAGCTGTGTGGCCCGTTCTACCAAAGCACAACCGCGCTCCCAGTCGCCCGAAAAAGCAAGCAGCATGCCCATGAAGGCCGTGATGTATCCCTCCATGCGGTTGAGCGGAATGGCGCGGTCGGCGGCAGTGCGGAAAGAGGCCAGCTCACGGCGAAAGAAAAAAGCTGAGGCCAGCGCAGCATGGGGGAACTGGTTTGATGGCGCCAAATCCAATGCGCGCCGTGCCGCCGCGAGTGAGCGATCCATGGGATCGGGAAGCATGTTGTATCCATGCGAGTACTCGGCGCGGTAGAGCCAGGAGAGCATGGCCCAGTAGTCGGCGCAGTCCGGCACCTGCTTTACAGCACGCTCCAGCGCCGTGCGCCCGGCTAACTGCTCGGCAGCATTCACGTGCTGATGAAATCCGAAGCTGCGCAACAACGCCTCGTAAGGCGTGAGCGATTCCGGATCGCGGTTGCGAAGCAGTTCGGTCATGCTGTGCGGCAGAATGCCCTGCGTATCGGCGACGGTGGCGACGATGCGGGGAACGACATCGTCGAGAAGATCGAGCATCGCCTCCGGACTGAACGGGCGATCATAGGTTTCCGCCCACAGGCCCACGCCGGAGGCGGCGTCGACCAGTTGAACCGCGATGCGGATTTTTGCTCCCGCCTGGCGGATGCTGCCTTCCATCACATAGCGTGCCCCAAGCTCTTTCGCCGCGGCGCGCACGTCTACCGCCTGATTCGCATAGCGTGCCGTGGAGCTGCGGGCGATGACACGCAGGTAAGAAAAGCGCGACATGCCGGTGATGATGTCGTCAGTCAAGCCGTCAACCAGGGCGTTCAACTCTGCATTAGCGCCGATGTATTTGAATGGCAACACCGCGACCCAGAAGCCTTCATCTTCCCGAACGGCGGCGCGAGCGCCCGAGGCTGGTGTTGTCATAGAGACTGAAGTGCTAGGCGTTCTCGCCATCGGCGTAGACGGGGTTTCGTCGGGGATGTCGAGACCAGCCTTGCGCAGGCCCTCGATGATGTGCTCGGCATGTTCGTCGTCGTACAGCTTGGCATACTCCTGTCGTGCTTCCACCGCAAAATCGGGACGGAGCGCCAATAGATCCTGCAACGCTTTCCTGGCCTCGTCGTACCGGCCCAACTGACCGAGCGCCGCCGCCTGAATCGCGGGGGCGTGAAAATATCCCGGCATGTTGATGCGAGCTACCGCCTCGAGTGCTTCCTCATACTTGTTCAGGCGGTAGCTGTTCACGCAGTGGGCAAAATAAAAATATCCGGGGCAGTTGGGGTTGAGCTGCATGGCGGACTCGACCATCTGGCAGCCTCGCTCCCATTCGCCCAATGCTGCCAACAGGAAGCCAAGATAGGCTTTCGCGGCTGCATCATTGGGGTTGAGCGACAGCACCCGCTCTGCCTCGACTCGGAAATGTGTCTTGTCCTTGAGAAAGAAATAAACGGTGGCCAGCGCGTAGTGGGCGAGGGCGTGAGTCGGGGCGAGTTCCAGCGCACGGCGCGCGGCGGCCAGCGCGCGGTCCAGAGGTTTGGGCCTGGCATTGAAGCCCTGCGCGAATTCGCCACGATACATCATGGAAAGCATGGCCCAGCTGTCAGCATGGTCGGGCGCTTCCTTGACAGCTCGCTCCAGCACGTTGCGCACGATGGCGTGTTCTTCGGGCGTGATACGGCGGAAGTAACTGAAGGCGCGAAGCACCGCCTCGTGCGGCGTCAAGGCGTCGTCGCGCTTGCTGCGCAATGTTTCGCTCATACTGCGCGGCAGAACTCCGTACTGATCGGCGACCGTGGCGACGATGCGCGGAACGAGATCATCCTGCAATTCGAAAACAGATTCGGGAGAAAAAGTACGCTCGTAGGTCTCTGCCCAGAGTTGCGCGCCGGAGGCCGTGTCGGCGAGCTGGATCGCAAGACGGAGCTTGCTCCCCGCCTGTCGCAGACTGCCTTCCATGACATAGCGTGCGCCGAGTTCCTTGCCAACGGCGCGCACGTCGCCCGACTCGCTCGAATATTTCGCCGTCGATCCCCGCGCAATGACACGAAGATACGAAAACCGCGATAGCCCGGTAATGATTTCCTCGGTCAGCCCTTCGGCAAGCGCTCTTAGATCGGCATTCGCGCCCGTACATTTGAATGGCAGCACCGCGACCCAGAAGCCTTCGTCTTCTCGAACGGCGGCTCGCGCGGACCCGGAGCCGGGTGTCGTTACTGCCCGCGCCGTCGAAGTGGAAATCGGCGCAGGCTGCGTAGCGGCTCGCGCCAGATCGCGGAATTCGTTGCTCACATCGCGCGCGGTCTGCATGCGATAGCGCGGATCTTTTTCGAGGCAGCGCCGGACAATCCGCGACAGATCGGCGGGCAATTCCGGCCGCAAATCGGTGATCGCCGGCGGACTGTCACGCAGGATCGAAGATATGAGTTCCGCAGAAGAGGTCCCTTCGAACGGGCGATGGCCCGCGGACATTTCGAATAAGAGCACGCCCAGGGAGAAAATGTCCGTACGATGGTCGAGCGTCCGTCCCGAAACCTGTTCGGGAGACATGTAAGCCGGCGTCCCCATGACCACACCCGCCTGCGTATGCCCTGCCGATGTCAGCGTCGCGTCGGTAGATGTTTCCGCGCCCACGTCTTTCGCCAGGCCGAAGTCCAGCACCTTGACTCGGCCATCATTCGTCACCATCACATTGGCCGGCTTCAGATCGCGGTGCACAATCCCTTTTTCGTGAGCGGCTGATAGCGCCTCAGCCATCGCGCCGGCAATTTCAATCACCCGCTCGGCGGGCAGTCCGTTCGACGAAATCAGCCAGTCGAGCGACTGCCCCTCGATCAGTTCCATAGTGAGAAAGTGGACGCCTTCAGACTCCTCCACCGAATAGAGCGTCACCACATTGGGATGATTGAGGGCGGCAACGGCGCGGGCCTCCCGCTGGAAGCGGGCAAGCCGTTCGGGATCGCTGGCCACATCCAGCGGCAGGACCTTAAGCGCGACCTCGCGCCCGAGCTTCGTATCGGTAGCTCGATACACTTCGCCCATTCCGCCTGCACCGAGAGCGGCATGGATCCGATAATGGGAGAGCGTACGGCCGATCATTTTCGTGTGGAGGCTTCGCTCTACGAGAGCTTGGCGGACTGCTAACCGAGGGAAAGCAGCGCCGATTCTACACCTTGGGTGGTGCTAGGCACGTTGTCTGGATTCCTGATTCCCTAAGTAACCCGTTCGTACACTCCCTTTCGGTAACCCTTGGTAACCATGCGGTTCATGACTCCCCGACGTACAATTGGCCTTGTCCGGCAGGCCATCCGCGAGATGTCGCATGGCTGCCGGAAAGTCCCGGGAAGCGCTTCCCCAGCAATCACGGGTCATGCAAGAAGATTCGTAACGCGTATGAAGACGTTGGATTCAACAATTTCGTTCTGAACACGTTTTAGAACACAGGTTTTCGAAGACGACTTTTTAGAACACCCTGGTCTGGAGTTCGCGCTCTTATGGCATTGTTTGGCTTCAACAAACAGAAGGTTCTGGCCAATGCGGAGAAGTATGTCCAGCAGGGCAAGATTCAGAACGCGATCTCTGAATACGAAAAAGTTGTCAAGAACGATCCCAAGGACCTGACGGTCACCAACACCATCGGAGACCTCTACTCGCGCCTCGGCGAGACCGACAAAGCCACCGGATGTTTCAAGACTGTAGGCGATGCCTATGCCAGCCAGGGATTCACGGTCAAGGCCATCGCGATGTACAAGAAGATATGCAAGCTCCAGCCTTCCCTCGAGAGCTTGTTGAAGCTGGCCGAGCTTTATTCGCAACAGGGCCTGTTCAACGACGCTCGCGCGCAATACCTTCAAGTCGCCGAAGAGTTCCTGAAAGCCGGAGAACTCGAGAACGCGGTCCGCATTTTCCAGAAAATTCTGGAAATGGATCCGGAAAACAGCACCATGCGGGTCAAACTGGCGGAAGTCTATATCCGCCTGGGCAAGAAGACTGAAGCATGGCAGATTTTCTCGGCAGCCGCGGAAAGCCTGCGCTCCAAGGGATCGCTCAGCGCCGCCGACGAAGTGTTGCAGCGGATGTTGACGCTCGATCCCGGCAATGCTTATGCACTACTGCTCCAGGGTAAGACGCTGGTCGAGTCGGGCGATGCCGCAGGAGCGGTTGCTATCCTGCAGAAAGTCTCTGACATCGACTCCAAGCCTGACGGCCTGCGCGATCTGTTGAAAGCCTATCTGCTCACTGGGCAACTCTCCGATGCAGGCACAGTTGCCAACAAGCTGTTAACGGTCCATAACGATCTGCAAGCGATCTCGACTTTTGCCGATGCGCTGATGCAGGCCGGGCAGTATGAGAATGCGCTCCAGGTCTTCGATCAGCATGCCGAGCGCTTGCTGGCGGAAAATTCCAGCAAGATCCTCGACAGCCTGCATACGATCATTGGGCACGTACGCGACAATCCCGACTCATTGCAAAAACTGCTCGACCTGTTCAACAAGGCAGGGGAAAACACTCACGTCAGCGAAGTCATGGAATTGCTGGCACACGCCAGCGTGCAATCCGGCGACCTGAACCGTTCCCGCGATCTCTATCAGAAGCTCTCGCAGCTCGAACCGCAAAACTCGCTGCACATGCAGAACTACCAGCAGGTGGTCAGCCAGTTGGGCGGAACTTCCGGCAGCAAGCTCATCACTCCGGAAGAAGCCGTGGTTTTGCTCGACGACCTGGAAGCGGTTGCGCCTTCAGTGCACCAGCACTATTCGGATGAGGTTGCGCTCTCGATCCGTTCCGCTCTGACCGACGCGGAGTTATTTATTTCGTACAACATGCCCGCAAAGGCCCTGGGACCTTTGGTCGGGGCGTTGCCGCTGGCGCCGAACGATCTTCGCGTCAACCAGCGCCTCGCCTCGCTGCATACGCGCGCAGAGCGTTTTGCCGAAGCTGCGGTCTGCTGTCGTACATTGCAACGTGTTTACTCCGAGGCGGACTATCCGGAAGAAGCTACGCGCTACGGCGAACTGGCTGTGCGTTATGAAGAGCGTTCGTCTACTTCCGCCGCCGAGTCTGCCGAAGAAGCGCCGATCTACATCGACGCGCCTGCGCCGCAAACTCAAGAAGAAATTGCCGTAGAAGTTCAGGAGGCGGAAGCAGAAGTTCCTGAGTTTTCAATTGAGGGATCGCCCGACGAATCTGCGGTTGAAGAGCCTGCGGAGGAAGAAGCCTCTGCACATGCTGCAACGCCTTGGCCGAAAGCGGCCGAGTCTGTCGCCGAACCCGAGTTTGCCGTAGTCGATGAATCCGCCGCTGCTGCCGAACCCACAGCATCCGGCGAGGAAATCGATCTTTCCTCCGAGTGGGATGACGCCCTAGCAGTCGACTCCGAAGCTCCTGCGGAAGAAACACCGGTAGCTAAGCCTGCCGTCGCCGCGGCGAAATCGGGACCCCCTGACCCAGTCAAAATCGACGAAACCATCGAAGAAATCCGCTTCTATCTCGGTCACGGCATGCCCGAGCAAGCCCAGGCTGCACTAGCGAAACTGCAAACTTTGACTTCGGACGGAGCCCGGATCGCCGAACTCCGTGCGGAAGTCGAAATTGTCACGCAGGCTGCTGCCGAAGAAGCGAAAGCCGCTGCTGAGCCACGGTTTGAAGAAATCACGGCCGAGGATGTGCCGTCTGCCGAAGCCGCGACGGAGGCGGTCGAAGAGATCGAGGTTGTCGCCGAAGAGACACCGGTCGCGGCCGCAGAGCCTGTTGCCGTTGAGGCGGAGCCGCCAGCAGTCGAAGAGTTGCCGGTTGTCGCCGATGCGGCGGCCGAGCTGGAACCTGCGCCGGTCGCGGAGAAGCCGAAGGTTCAGCCGCCGGCTGCCCCAAGGCCAGTCGTTCACCAGCCCGTGCAACCGGTTGCCCGGCCGGCGGCAGTGCCGAAACCGAAAGTTCACGAAGCGGTCGCGCAAGCGTCCGTGCCCGAGCCGGAAACCGAGGCTGCTCCGGCCGGGCTCCAGGAATTCGTCAGCGATCTCGAGTCGTCGCTGGGTGAGGGCTTCCTGCCTGGAACCATTTCGAAGCCCGAGCCTGCACCGGCACCCGTGGCTCATGCGGAGCCTATTGCGGCTGCCACTTCGAACGCTCCTGTTCTCGGCGAGTTCGTCGCCGACATTGAAGCATCGCTGGGAGAAGACTTCCTCAAGGCTGCGCCCGTACCGGAGCCGCAAGCTCCTGCTCCGGCTGTCGCAGCAAAACCAGTTCAGCCTGTTCCCGCGCCACCAAAACCGGCTCCGTTGGCTGCAAGCGCAGCCGCCTCGGCGTCGGCAGGGAATATTCCGGCGCAAGCTTCGCCAGTCGCGATACCGGCTCCGGCTGCTTCTGTGGCATGGTCCGCGCCAATCGCCGGCGTGTCCCAGCAGCCGCCCGCGCCGCCGATTGCCCCAATTCCTGCCGCCCCGGCTGCGCCCGCGAAGTCTCCGTTCGGCGAAGACGCCGGCGTGGACCTCGCCGAAATGTTCGGCGAACTCAAGCAGGACCTCGAAGCCGATGTCGCTGCCGCCGACGAAGATCCCGAGACGCATTACAACCTCGGCATCGCTTTCCGCGAAATGGGCCTGCTCGACGAGGCCATCGGAGAACTCCAGAAGGCCTGCCAATCATTCGACCGCGGGCATCCCTTCCCGCAGATCATGCAGACTTATACCTGGCTCGCGCAGTGCTTCCTCGAAAAAGGTGTGCCGGAAGCGGCTGTGCGCTGGTATGACCGCGCTCTGCAAGTTCCGACGATCGATGGCGAAACCCGCGTCGCGCTCAACTATGAACTCGCCTCCGCCTACGAAAACGCCGGCGACAAACCCGCAGCCCTCCGCCACTTCATGGACGTCTACGGCAACAACATTGACTACCGCGACGTCGCCGAGCGCATTAAGGCCTTGAAGTCGTAAAATAGCCGGATGGCTCCCGTGGCTCAGTTCCGGAAGACGGCACAGGCCTGCCGCGTTGCTCTATTGTTGAATCGCGCGCGCACCCGAACCCGCCGGGGTCTGGCCGAATGAGCGATCCCAGACTGGCCCCTGGCGCTCCTCCGGAAGTGCCGGAAAACGCATCCTCCGGAAACGAGAACGCCGCCTCGGTCCTCGATCCGCCGCCAAACCCGGTGGAAATCTGGATGCATCGCATCTCCGTTTTTCTTTTCGTTCTGATCAGTGCGGTGGCGGGAGTGTTGTTGATCATCCTGCCCTGGACGCCCGAGTGGACGGACAACTACCTGCTGCTGTCTTTCCCGTCGCTCCGCAGCCTGGTTTCGAACGGCTTCTTCCGGGGTCTCTGCAGCGGTCTCGGCCTGCTCGACATCTGGATTGGTTTCTGGGAGGCGCTGCACTATCACGAGCAAAATTGAACCATCCGCAAAGCCAGCGACACAGGCCTCTACAGCGCCGTGAAAGAAGGCAGCGAAGCGGCGAAAGATTACAGCCCGTGCCGTAAGGCGTGGGAAAGCCAGCGAAAAACGAACCAGCCCCGAAAAGGGCGAAAGAAAGTTGCAAGAGCCGGTGCATGACAGAACATCTGAAATCCGCTCCCGTCGCCTACCAGAACGAACACTTCCTCAACAGTCCTGACGGCCGCATCCTGCGCATGCTGGCCGAATATCAGGAGCCCCTCGCCCGCTTCCGCCGCGAGCAGATACAGGACACCGTCGTCTTCTTCGGCTCGGCCCGCTTCCAGGGACACAACGCCGCCGAGAAAAGCCTGGCTGTGGCGCAGGAAAACAAAACTGCGAAGGATTTCGCCGGAGATCTGAAACGCGCCCAGGCTGCTGTCGACATGGCCCGCTACTATGAAGACGCGCGCAAGTTGGCCTTTATGCTGACCAAGTGGTCGGCGGAAGTTCCCGCCCGGCGCCACCGCTTCGTCGTCACCACTGGCGGGGGCCCGGGCATCATGGAGGCCGCCAATCTCGGCGCACACGAAGCCGGAGGCAAGACCATCGGCCTAAACATCCAGTTGCCGTTCGAGCAGTATCCGAACCAGTACATCACACCGGCGCTGAACTTTCAGTTTCACTACTTCTTCATGCGCAAGTTCTGGTTCGCCTACCTCGCCAAGGGACTCGTCATCTTCCCCGGCGGCTTCGGTACCATGGATGAGCTTTTCGAAATCCTAACGCTCGCCCAGACCGACAAGCTCGCGAAAAAAATTCTGGTGATCATCTACGGCAGCGAGTACTGGAAGAAAGTCATTAACTTCGAGGCGTTCGTAGACGCGGGTGCAGTCTCTCCGCAGGACCTGGATCTGCTCAAAATGGCGGATACGCCGGAAGAGGCATTCGCATTCCTGCGCGACGGTCTCACGAAATATCATCTCGGTGGCCCGCCCAAGAAAGAAAAGGAACGCGAAGTCACCCCGGAGATCGCCAAGACGAGGCCGTAATCGTCAAAAAGGTTTTATGTGGGGACAGCCGCCCTCGGCTGTCCGCCGGGCGCAGCCCGGCTTCGCGCCGATGGCTAGAAACTGCCTTCTCTACTACATCACCGATCGGATCGCCTTCGCCGCTGACGAATCCATACGTCGGCGTCGCCTACTTGAAAAAATCGAAGAAGCCACCCGCGCCGGACTCGATTACATCCAACTCCGCGAAAAAGATCTCCCCACCCGCGAACTGGAATCCCTGGCCCGGGAAGCGGTAGGTCTAATCAAAAAACTTAGAACTGAGAACGCTGAACTGAAAACTGCCTTCCTAATCAACTCCCGCTCAGATATAGCGCTCGCGACCAGCGCCGACGGCGTCCACCTCCGCTCCGACGACCTTACACCGCGCGAAGTGAGATGGGTCTGGACCAAATGTGGCGCGGGCGCCCCTGCTCGCGAACTCCCGCCACAAACTCCGCTGATCGGAGTCTCCTGTCATTCGCCAGCAGAAGTAGCTCAGGCGAAAGCCAACGGAGCAAACTTCGCCGTCTTCGCTCCGGTATTCGAAAAGAAAAGTGTCCAGCCTGCGGGTCTCGAACTTCTTCACGAAGCCTGTCAACAACAAATCCCCGTCCTCGCGCTGGGAGGAGTAACGCTGGAAAACGCTCAGTCCTGTCTAGGTGCAGGGGCTGCCGGCATCGCGGCAATCCGCTTGTTTCAGGAAAACAACATCAATGGGATCGTGAGAATGATGCGAGAGGAATAGTACTTTTCCTGGAGTCTTCGGGTGCGTAATGCTTTGGGGCGGTGCAGCGCTTTGGGCTGAAGCACTTTGGGTGGCGCAGCGCTTTGGCTGCAATGCTTTGGGGTGGCGCAGCGCTTCAGCGCTGCGATCAATCGGCCAAAGGAAGCCTCGGCTTTAGCCGCTGGGGTGGTTTACCCCGTCCATTTCGCATCGGTCTTCAGCACATTCATTACCTTGGCTAGCCGCCGCTTCTTCGTCTCTTCCTGTTTCGCGCCCGAAATCGCCAGCGCCATTTCCTTCTTGTGCGTGAAGGACAGCGACTGCCATTTCTCCGCAGCGTTCTTGCTCTTGGCCAACTCTTTCTTCAACTCCGGAGGAGCCTCGATGGTGCGCTCGTCCCCATCGCGCTCCATGACCACATCTACGATGTCGCCCGGTCCAGCGCCAGCCCCGCGGCAGAGCGTCTTGTTGACCGGCATCATGTGACAGCCGCCCATCGGCATCAGCGATGAGCGATAGGCGAACCCATTGATTGTCCCGCGGATTGCAACGCGCCCGCGCGTTCCAAAATATTCCGGCACATCCACCGGCGGAGTGATCGCCGCAACTACGCCCGCTTCTTTGCCTTCGATGACTGCCCGGAACCGTAGCCGCTTCTCTGCCATCGCAAAGCCCCTCCATTCGCGCTGGTAAACTCTAAACCGGCAGGGAAGGCAGCGGCAACCCAATGAGTGTCATCCCACAAACGCATCCGGCGGCCTTGGAACCAAGGCTGATCCCGATTCCTGCTGGATGGTTTCTGATGGGTTCCGACTCCGGACAGGATTGCGAACGCCCGATCCATCGCGTCTGGATCGACTCGTTTTCTCTCGCCGCGACGCAGGTGACCAACGCCGAATACGCCAGATTCCTCCAAGCAACGGGTGCGGCCCCGCCGCCATTCTGGAACGATCGAAACTTCAATCATCCCGAACAGCCAGTCGCCGGGCCTTCGTGGCACGAAGCACAGCGCTATTGCGAATGGCTGAGCGAACAAACCGGTCGCCAATATCGTCTGCCCACCGAAGCCGAATGGGAACTCGCAGCCCGCGGAGGCCTCGAACAAAAGCAATTCCCCTGGGGAGATGAGCCTCCGCAGTCGCTACCCGATTACGCCAAGCGTTGGCAAACCGGCCCCGAGCCAGTCGCGCAGTACGCCCCAAACGCCTTCGGCCTTTGCGATATCGGAGACAACCTCCACGAATGGTGCAGCGATTGGTACGACCCGAATTACTATGCGATCTCGCCCGAACGCAATCCGCAAGGCCCCGAGCAATGCCCGATGAAGCCAGCACGCAAATCCTCCCGCGGAGGCTCCTGGCGCCACCACATCAAAGTCGCACGCTGCTCGGCGCGTTCCAGCATACCGCCGGAGTTTCAGTATGCGGATTATGGATTTCGGGCAGCTTGCAGTCAGTTGCGCGCATTCGGAGGTAGATGAGTGAAATGGCGATGTTTCAAGAGTTATCGCGATGAACTCGCAGTACGTAGGCGTGGAGCCTCATCGCAATTCTTCCGCGATTATGCTCAGGCCAAACTTTGTAGGACGTCCTGCGCCGGAAAGGTATGTAGTAACAGCCTAGCTCTCCGAAGAGCCGTTCATACGGTTCCTTATCACTCGCAAATCCAGCCGCGTATTTCACAATCGCGTCAGCTAGGACGGTGCGGTCCTCGGAAGTGGCCTCCGCGACGAATCCTCTCACGACGCTTTTCGGGGCTTCATCGCCGCAGATCGCGGGCAGATTCACCATTCAGAATCGAAATCTCTAGCTCCTCACGCGAAATTTCACATTGCTTTTGAGCGTGCGGCTGGGAGTTGTCACTTCGACGATACCGGTCGTCGCGCCAGTTGGAACTGTCGTCGTGATCTCAGTACTCGAGACGACAGTGAAGGTCGCGGGCGTCCCGTTGAACTTGACACTGGTCGTGCCGCTAAGTCCATTTCCCAAAATGATGACCTTCGCGCCTATCTGACCGGAAGTAGTCACCGTCTGGACAAATGGGCCAAGGCCCACGGACAAGCTAAAGATTGTGCCACAACCGAAATTACAAGCACTATTCGCACCAAAATGGGTTGTTCCGTAGAAGGTCCCCGTGGTGGCTTGAACCAGGTTGCCATCTGGACCGATACCGTCGGCGCAGTTGGATTGAGAGCAAAAACTATAAAGTGTGGTGAGTTTGCCTGTCGTGGTGATTTTATAAAGAGTTCCACATCCGCTCGCACAATCGGTTGTGTTGGCTCCGCCACCAGCGGTTGCTCCGTAGAGATTCCCATCGGTGCCCTGAATAGGGCCTGCGTACGGGTTCGCCCCGTCAGTGCAGTTGGCCAGGGCGCAAAAGTCGTAGAGCGAAGTGACCTTGCCAGCCGGTGTCATTGAGAAGAGCATGCCATCGCCCCCGAAACCACCAATGAGCGTTGAGCCATACAACAGGCCATTGGACGCTTGTATCAGACCGGATCGCGGATTCAATCCGTCAGAGCCAAAGGTATAAAGCGTAGTCTCCTTGCCGTTGGGTGTGATCTCAAAGATAACTCCCCAATCGCCGGACCCGCCACCTGGAGTCATGCCGTAGATCTCGCCATTGGTGGCCTGCACCAGCGGGGCTTGAGGGAACTGCCCGCAGTTACCATCGCTGCAAAAACGATAGAGCGTCGTCAGCTTGCCCGCGAGCGTGATTTCAAAGATCGTACCGAACCCGTCGGTTCCGCCCCCGCTGGTAGTGCCATAGAGATTTCCGTTGGCGCCCTGTATCACCCCTCCCTCGGGGAGAGTGCCATCAGCACAATTGGGGGACAAGGAGCAAAAACTATACAGCGTCGCGAGCTTGCCTGCGGGAGTGAGTTTGAATACCGTGCCATTCTGGTTGGCTCCGCCTCCTGTCGTAGTCCCGTAATAATTTCCGTCGTTGGCGAGTACCAGCGAAGATAGCGGACCGCTGCCATCGGCGCACTTGGCTTTGGAGCAGAACTGGTGAACTGTGGAGAGAGAGCCAGAGGGCGTAATCTTAAAAATCGTACCTGCGTTGTTTACTCCACCCGAGGGGACGATTCCATAAAGGTTGCCGTCAAGCCCCTGGATGAGCGCTGAACTGGGATTGGCTCCGTTCGTAGAGTCGAAACTCGCCAAGGTCGTAACCGTCTGCCCTGGTAAGGAAATCGCCGCAACACCGCAGAGCCAGAACGCGAGGTAGATCAGCTTGGCGAAATGATATTTGTTCATACGCACTCCTAGTATTCACGGTGCAACTATGTAATTAACTTAGGCAGTTGTCAAGACGAAAGAAGCCTGCACAGCTTTGATAATTGACGAAATCAGGCGATTTCACTCATTGTGAGGGAAAAAATATCAATCCGGTTTCATCACTACATCCGCCATCCACTCGTATATCCTTCTCATTCGGAACCTGCTTTTCGCGTCACAAGTCTAGAGGCTCATGTTCGCTCCTGACCTTCTCAAGCCCAAGCGCATCCTCATCACCGGAGGAGGCACCGGCCTCGGCAGGGGCATGGCCGAGCGCTTTCTCGAACTCGGCGGAACTGTTTACATCTGCGGACGCCGCGAAGAAGTCCTCGAACAAACCGCAACCGAGCTTTCGAGCAAGGGCCCCATCCATTCACTGCCTTGCGACGTACGCAAACTTGAAGAGGTCGAAGCCATGATCGACTTCATTTGGGATACTGGCCCGCTCGACATCCTCGTCAACAACGCCGCCGGAAACTTCATCGCCCGTACGGAAGACCTCACACCCGGCGCATGGAGCGCCGTCATCAACATCGTGCTCATGGGCACCCTTCATTGCACCATGGCCTGCGGACGCCGCTGGCTCCAGGCGAACCATCCCGGCACAGTCTTGAGCATTTCCGCGACTTATGCGCCGGTTGGATCGGCCTATGTCGTTCCCTCGGCAGTTTCCAAAGCCGGAGTCGAAGCCCTCATGCGCAGCCTCGCCGTCGAATGGGGCAATCGCGGCATCCGCATGAACGCAATTGCTCCCGGCCCAATCCCCACGCAGGGAGCTTTCTCGCGCGTACTGCCGCGTCCTGATCTCGAAACCCTCGCGCTCGACCGCAATCCGCAACATCGCTTCGGCACCGTCGAAGAACTCGCCAATCTCGCAGCATTCCTGGTAAGCGATGGCTCAAGCTACATCAACGGAGAAGTCATCCGCATGGATGGCGGCGAGTTTCTGCAAGGCGCGGGCGAATTCAGCAATCTGGGACGAGTGCTGAAAGAGGAAGACTGGCAAGCACTCAAGCCGAAGAAATCGAAAAACTAAACTCGGGACGCTCGATGGACTACACCCGTCGCAAAATCCGCGGCATCAACCTCTCGTTTGTCCTGTGGGGATTCATGTTCGCCGCCGAGCGACAACGCATCAGTCAAGAATCAGCGACCATCGACCGCCGTCTAATGACTGTTCTTAGACGGCATAATAATTCCCTTCAGCAGCAGGTTCACCAGACTCAACACGATCGCGCCGATAAATGCCGCCAGAAATCCGCGGACTTGAAAACCCGGAGAGAGCAGCGCGGAAGCCAGTTCCAGCATCAGCGCATTGATCACCAGCCAGAACAATCCCAGGGTCAGAATTGTCAGCGGAAACGTGATGATCTTCAGCACGAATCCGATCGTCGCATTGATGAACCCGATCACCAGAGCGGCGATCAAAGCGCCCCTCCAGCCGCTGACAGAAACGCCCGGCAC
>DATAUY010000147.1:0-9974 GCA_036268025.1 Candidatus Sulfotelmatobacter sp.
CCGAAGGTGAAGTTTACCGATCTCGAAGAGGCGGTCAATTCGAAAGTCATCCTGAACCCGATGCCCTTCGACGTGAAGGTTGACTACGTGAAGGTCACGAGCGATACCGTCCTGGTACCGATCGTGATCCAGATGAAAAACCGCGATATCACTTTCGTAAACAAGGAAGGCGTGCAGCGAGGGACCGTCAACATCTTCGGACGGCTTTCCACGCTTACCGGCAAGGTCGTGCAGACCTTCGAAGACACCGTTCAAGTGGACGTTCCCGCCGAGCTTCTGCCCAAAACCGCAGAGAATGCCTCGGTTTATCCCAAGGCGCTGCCGCTTCGTCCTGGTCTCTATAAGCTGAACATCGCGGTAAAGGACGTAAATGGGGACCGCAAAGGTGTATGGAGCCGTAGCATCCGCGTGCCTGAGTATTCGGATGACAAGCTTTCGACATCGAGCCTGATCGTGGCCGATCTGATGGAACCGGTCCCGACCAAGGCGATCGGAAGCGGCAACTTCGTGATCGGTACCACCAAAGTCCGTCCGCGAGTTCCTCCCGCAGACGGGAAACCCGCAACTTTCAAGCGCGACAAAGACCAGAAGATGAGCTTCTGGATGCAGGTCTACAACCTCGGAGTCGATGAGAAGACCCACAAGCCTTCGGCTACCTTCGAGTACGACATCACCAATCTGGCGACCAATAAATCAGTCGTACAGAAGACAGAAAGCACTGACACAATGGGCAATCTCGGCGACCAGGTGACCCTGCAGAAGTCAATCGTTCCTGCGAACCTTCAGCCCGGCGTGTACAAGATCGAGATCAAAGTAAACGATCTGGTTTCGAAGCAAACGGTTGATCCGTCGATCACGTTTGCAGTAGAGTAACTCCCTGCTTTTTCTCCCCCAGGGGGTGGGGCGAAAATTGAGCTTGCGTAGGCTCGGAACATGGGCAATCTTGCTTGGGCTTTCGCTGCCAGTGTATGCGGCTGAGCAGCAAGGAACAATTTCAGGCTATGTGCGCAACTTGAGCGGCACTCCGCAGATGGGCGCGGTGGTGCAAGTACTCAGTTCGGCCCATCGCACCCTTACTGTCTTCACCGATGCCGGCGGATACTACACAGCTTCAGGCCTGTTGCCCGGCCTCTACACCCTCAAAGTCACCGCTCCTTCGTTCTTGCCCGCGCTGCGCGAAAAAGTAGGACTGACTCCAGGTGGCAGCCTCAACATCAATGTGACGTTGAGCACGCTGCTCGGCGTGATGCAGCTCGGCCCGGCCCGCGGCGTTCCCGACGACGACGATTGGAAGTGGACCCTGCGCTCGGTTGCGAACCGGCCGATTCTGCGTGTTTTCAATGATCCCGCGATTGCAGGGGAAAAAGAAGACCATGAGTTGCGTGGTTCGCTCTCGTTCTTCGCCGGGGCTGCAGGGAATGGGTACGGCGATGGGTCCGACATGAGTACCGGATTCGCGTTTGAGCGCTCCATTTTCTCGGACGGGCATTTAGCCTTTAGCGGGAATGTCGCCTATGGGTCGACTCTGCCCGCGGCTGTCGTGCGCACGACATACACGCATCATCTGTCTAATGGTTCGCAGCCTACGATGGGCCTGACAGTACGGCGCTTTGCGCCATCCGATACGAACCTGCATAACGCCGCCCTCCAGGCCATTGCAATGTCGGCCGGTGACGATTTCAGCGTTGGGGACGTGCTTGAACTCAAATTCGGGAGCGAATTGCAGACCATCCAGTTTCTGGGCCGCTTGAATGCATTTCGCCCCTATGGCGAAGCCGATCTGCATCTCTCGCCCGATACGGTGGTCGAATACCAGTACACGACCTCGCGCCCGGACCTTCGCAACGAGAAAGGCTTCGATTCCGCTCCTGCCGACTTGAGCGAGTCGAATCCGCGTGTCAGCCTGCTCGGCTTCTCTCCGGAAATGGAGAGCGCGCACCATCAGGAAGTCAGCTTTTCGCATCGCATCGGGAACAATAATTTCCAGGTCGCCGCGTTTTCGGATCGCATCAGCGACCCGGCGCTTACGGGTACAGGTGAAGCCACGGCAGCCGGCGGGTTCCTTCTGCCCGACATGTCGTCAGGCACATTCTCGTACCTGGGCCCGAACCTCGATACCAATGGCCTGCGAGTCGTGCTTCAGCATAAGTTTTCCGATGACCTGGCCGCGACGGTCGATTATGCCTACGGCGGCGTGCTTGATCTCTCTCGCCCCGACGTGCCGCTCGCGAATGCCCAGCAGTGGATTTCGACCCAGCGCCGTCACGCGGTGGCCGCCAAACTGGCGGGCACAGTCCCGCGCACCCATACCAGGTGGATCGCCTCCTATCGCTGGATCAATGGCCCGGCCATCACTCCAGTGGACATGTTTAATACCTCAGCAGGGCAGAGCGATCCATTCCTGAACGTATTCATCCGCCAGCCGATTCCTTGCTTTGGCGGCCGTATGGAAGCGCTGATTGATATCCGCAACCTGCTCGCGCAGGGGTACGTCCCCGTAGTCGGCCAGGATGGCCAGACTCTCTATTTGGTGGACTCCGCCCGCTCGGTGCGGGGCGGGTTCGCGTTTAATTTCTAGAAAACCAGCAGTCAGGTTTCAGCCCAACCCATTCTCTACCCGCACCTCAATGTCCGTCCTGCTGGCGTCCTTCTGGCTGCTCAGCGCTCCCTAGATCGGGATGGCGCACACAAACTGGGAACTGAGAGTTGAAAGCAGCTGCGTTTCCCCGTATCTCATTGGTATAACTATAGTAACCAGATGGTCATCACTCTTTGGTTGACTCCGGTCATGGCCTTTCAGTAATGTCGTTGCAGTTGAACCTTTGCGGGCCGGGCCGGCAACCGAGTATGCAAAAAATTGCCAGCGTCCCAGAAGTTGGCCTATGACAGTCCGACTCCCCGCAGAGCGACCTACTCTCCCAACAATTTGAGGAACGGTTTCAAGGAGAACTAATGAGAGCGCGCACTTTATTCGTGTTTCTTCTTCTGGCTGCGGTGAGTTTGTCGGCGCAGACCTTCCGCGGAACGATCCTCGGGACGGTCGCTGACCCCTCGGGCGCGGTTGTCTCTGGGGCCAAAGTAACCGTGAAAAACACCGGTACGGGCTTGGAGCGCTCCACCGAGACCAGCGGCGACGGCAGTTATTCCGTCCCCGAATTGCCGATCGGGACGTACAACGTCACCGTTACCCAGACGGGCTTTCAGACCTTCGTCGCCACTGGCGTGACCGTTGACGTGGCCACTGAGCGTCGCGTGGACGCCGCGCTGAAGACGGGCGAGGTTTCCACCAAGGTCGAAGTCGCCGGCGATCTGCTGCCGCAAGTCGAGACGACCTCAGCTGAGTTAGGCGGAACCCTGACCGCTGACAGGATCGAGAGCCTGCCGGTCAATGGGCGCGATTACCAGAAACTGATCTATCTCAACCCTGGAATCGCAGGTTCTCCGGATCAGATTACAGACTCGCCGGGATCGTACGGAACGTTCTCGATGAACGGTTCGCGCGGTCGTTCTAACAATTTCCTGCTCGATGGCACCGATATGAACGATGGCTACCGCAATGATCCGGCCATCAACGAAGCGGGCGTGTTCGGCGATCCGGCAACAATTCTTCCGATCGACGCTGTCGCCGAGTTGCGCGTTCTTTCCAACTACGAGGCGGAATACGGCCGCAACAGCGGCGCCGTGATCAACATCGTGACCAAGAGCGGTTCGAACACCTGGCACGGCTCTGCGCTCGAATACTTCCGCACCGGCAAAATGGGCGCCCGCAATTATTTCAACTTTGCTCCCAATCCCAAGAGCCCGTTCAACAACAATCAGTTTGGCGGATCGCTCGGCGGGGCCCTCGTGAAAGACAAGACTTTCGTCTACCTCGACTATGAGGGTCAACGCGAGAATGGTGCTCAGGCCGGTACTACGTGCGTGCCCGATCCAACCGTCATTGCGACAGCAGAAACGGAGATCGCGGCTTTGGGCGATACGGTCAATCCGATCTCCACCGCGCTGCTGGCCCGCAATCCCTGGCCGACGCCGAATATCGCAGGCGCTAGTAGCGATGAAGAGGGTTGCTCCACGAACAACCTCTCGACTTCCACCCGCTTTTTCAATCGCGTAGACAGTTTCATCGGCAAGATCGACCAGAATTTCAATCCGAACAACATGCTGACTGGACGCTACTACTTCGGCGACAGCAGCCAAAGCTTCCCATTTGCGCAGTTAGCCGGCGGCCTATTGCCCGGCTTCAACACCACCACCCCCACCCGAGTACAGTTGATATCGCTCTCGTATGTGAAAGTGGTGAACTCGAACCAGGTTAACGAGGCGCGGCTGGGCTGGAATCGATTCGTGGAAGGTTTCTTCCCCGAGGACCAGAGTTTCAATCCAAACTCGATAGGGCTGGACACGGGCGTCGGCGCATATGACGGCGGGCTTCCGGCCACGTCGGTCGGGGCATTTTCGCAGATTGGCGCCACTAGCTCGATCCCACGCAATCGCGTTGACTCAAACTGGCACTTCGTCGACAACTACTCGTGGAAGTCAGGGAAGCATGACGTGAAGTTCGGCTACGAATTCCGCCGCACCACGATCATGCAGGTCATCGATCACAACTTCCGCGGCTCACTGAGTTTCGGTAACGATGTCGTCAGTCCGAGCGATGGTGTCACCCCGCTGACATCGCTCCAGGCTTTCCTGGAGGGCATTCCCGACAAAGGCAGTCAGGTCGCGGGCAATTCGAGACGGCACACGTTCCAGAACAGCCACGCATTTTTCGTGCAAGACAGCTTCCGCGCGACTTCGAGGCTGACCTTTAACTACGGCTTGCGCTGGGACTACTTCGGCGTGACAGGCGAAAAGGATGGGCAGTTCTATACGGTTGATTTCGCAAATGGTGGGGACAATGTTCCCACGAATCAACTCTACGGCAAGGACTACAACAACTTCGCTCCGCGTGTGGCGTTTGCATATGACGTTACTGGAAAGGGGAAGACCGTAGTCCGCGGCGGATGGGGACTATTCTACGACGCGTTCTCGCAGGATATGTTCCTGGGTCACCTGCCCTGGAACTGCGTATTCTGCCCCGGACCGGCGTATCCCGGCCTTGGCCCGAATGCACTCGCGACTGGGTCCGTCAGTGGTGCGGTGCTGACTGCAGGCGTTCCGGTTTACTCGGGTTATGGGCCGGAAGGCGATTTCTTCGCGGTTGATCCGAAGATGCGCACTCCATATGTCCAAAACTACAACCTGAACGTGCAGCAACAACTGGGAAGCCGCGCGGTATTGCAGGTTGGATATGTTGGTTCCAAAGGAACAAAGCTGTTCCAGTTCCTCGACATTAATCAGCCGAGCCAGGCGGATATTACGGCTGCTGATTTGGCGAGCGGCGTCAGCGATTACGGAGTGCCACGCACGGTTGCTCCGAACTTCTTTTATCTGAACCAGGAGCAGTCTTCGGCTAACTCAAACTACAACTCGCTTCAGACCAGCCTGAAGATCAACAAGTGGCACGGCCTCAGCACGCAGGCGAACTTCGTCTGGTCACACTCGATTGACACGGCCAGCGACCTGGAGGATTTCGAGCCAAACGAGGCGCAGCCGCAGAACAGCACCAATCCGGCCGGGGACCGCGGCAACTCAAGCTTCGACATCCGTCGGCGTTTCACGTTGAACTTTGTTTATGAATTCCCCAAGATGCACGGCTCGATGGCGAAGTTGACGGATGGTTGGGGCCTTGACGGCATCTTGAACCTGCAGGACGGCCAGCCTTGGCACCTCAATTATGAGTTTGAAGGCGACTACTCCGGTGCGGGAGAAGGATTCGATCGCCCGGATGTCATCGGTCCTTTGCAGTATCAATCCGGCAATCCTTCGCAGTTCCTGAACCTGGCGTCGTTCGCCGCACCTTGTACCTGGGCTAGCCTCGGCGACCCGAACGACACTGACGAATTCAACTGCGTCGCGGGAACCCGTCACTTCGGAAACGAAGGGCGCAACTCCCTGAAGGGGCCCAGCTTCAAAGAGTTCAACTTCTCGGTCTTTAAAGACACGATGCTGACTGAGCGCTTGAACATGCAGCTCCGCGCTGAGTTCTTCAACCTACTCAATCATCCGAACTTCACCAATCCGTTTCTGCCGAACTTCATCGCAGATATCGGATCCCCCGACTATCTCACGGGTCAGCACAGCGGTTATTATCCGCTGACCGCGACCGGCGATGTAGGAATTGGCAATCCGTTCCTTGGTGGAGGTGGCCCGCGCGGTATCCAGTTAGCGGCCATCTTCAAGTTCTAGCTCGAATGTAGCAATCCCTAACGTGCCCCTGCTTCGGCAGGGGCTTTTCTCTTTTCATCCGGGCCGCGGCAGGTTTCTCTCGTTTTCGGCAGAAGGCAACCCTCTGAATCACCGGACTCGTCCCGTCCGTTCAACTCCCTTTCGTCACCTCGTTCCTCAATTACGCCGATGTTACCCTGCGATTGGTAGTCCCTCCCCACATATCTCTGTTCGGAGATTTTCCATGCGTCGCACCGTTTTTCAGAAGACTTGCGTTGTCTCAGTCCTTGCTCTAGCTCTTGCCACGCCGCTCTTTGCCCACCACGTGCAAAAGGGCGCAACCTCGACGCTGCCAATTACGACCACGTCCGCCAAAGCGCGCGAGCTTTACGTCAAGGGCATGGAGGACTACGAGAATCTCTACCTCGAGCGCTGCAACGATGAGTGGCGCGCGGCAGTGAAAGAAGATCCGAACCTTGCCGTTGCGTGGGCGTGGATTGCCTTCAACAGCGGTAATCCGAAGGAAATCAGTGACGCCCGCGAAAAAGCAAAGGCTCTCGCCCCCAGTCTCACGCCCGGCGAACAGTTGATGATTGCGTGGATTTCCAAAGTGCAGGATGGCGACTTCCTCGGCGGCATCACCGCCATGAACGACATGCTGGAGATGTATCCGCGCGACAAGCATCTGCTTTATCTCGCGGGCAATTGGCTGATGGGAGAGAACGGAGACGACCAGGCGCAGCGCTTCTTCGAAAAGGCGCTCAACATTGATAAGAATTTTCCCGCTGCGCTGAACGACCTGGCTTACGTCGAGGCGCGCAACCGCGAATTCGACAAGGCATTTATCGCAATGGATCGTTATGTTGCGATGCTTCCAAAAGAGCCGAATCCGCAGGACTCTTATGGCGAACTCAAACGCATGGCTGGAGACTTCGAAAGTTCGCTGGCGCACTATCGCGCGGCATTGAAGGTCGATCCGGACTTCGTTACATCGCAACTCGGGATCGGCGATACTTATGCGCTGATGGGCAATCAGGAGCAGGCGAGGGCAGAGTATGACAAGGCCATCCGCTACGCGCACAATGAAGCGGACCGGCTTACTTACAGCATGCAGAAGGCGATGACCTACGTTCGCGACGGGAATTTCGCGGAAGCCGACCGGCAGTTCCTGGCAATCGCCGCCAATGCGCACGCGAAAGAGCAGGATTTACAGGAAGCGCAAGCGCTGCGCCACATGGCCGAATATCAATCCGACGATGTCGTTGCTCTGAAACATCTGAAGCTGGCCGAAGAATCGCTGAGTCACCGCTCGATGGTCTCTGCCTCGGACCGCGATGAGGAAATATCGCGGATTCTGCGCAACCGCATCGTGCACGAAGCGAGAGCGGGCGAAAATGTGCAGGCCGAAAAATCTCTGATGCAACTTCGGGCACTTGCCGATGGCAGCCGAAACCGCGTCGTCCAGAGTTCATGGCAAGGCGCCTCCGGCACGCTGCTGATGGACCAGAAGAAGTACGAAGAGGCCATCGAGCATCTGGAAGAAGATCAGGACAATCCCTTCACGCTCGAACTGCTGGTGCAGGCTTACTATCAGACAGAAAAACTAGACAAGCTGCACGAAGCTGAGGCGAAGCTTCGCGGGACGAATGTGCCGACGATGGAGCAGGCGCTGGTGGTTCCGGCAGCGCGCGCCAAGCGGCCTGTGATCTAGATCCTGAAAGTCCAAGAGACCAGACCGCTCAACCATCAAACCGCAAGGGACACAAAGTGCCCCGAGGAATTCACGCGCAGGTTCCTTCGTGTTACTTCGCGTCCTTCGTGGTTTGGGCATTTGCTTTGGTGTAGAGTAGGTGGGCCATTCGCCGCCTATGACCGCCGATAACGATCGCCGCTCTGGAAAACGAGTCATCACCCGCGTTCCCACGCGCATCCGCACGCCGCAGGGCGAGCAGGACGCCCAGACCCGCGACATCAGCGCCAATGGAGTCTTTCTCTATACGAAGTCGAAAATGGAGAAAGGAACCGAGGTTGAGCTTGTCCTAATCCTGCCTCCAGAGCTAACGTCCGGCGAGAAGTGCTGGGTTTGCTGCCAGGCGACGATTGTTCGCGTCGAAGAAGGAGAACAGTTCGGCATTGCGGCGCAGATCCGACGAATGGATATTCTTCCCGAATTGGCGGTCTGAAGGAAATTTCCTGTTGCGCTCAACCAAAAGACTTAGTGTCCTGCCGGATTCTGGTTGCTCGTAAGCTTATTGACGTCAGCCTTCAGTTGATCCACAAGGACGAGACGGTTCGAGATTTCCTTTATCTTTCTCGTGGCCACCCGTATAGCGCCCCAATGCCGGCAAGGGCGACCTTCCGAATCTACAATCGAAATCTATTCGTCTTCCTCCAGTTCCAGACCGAACGCGTCGTGTGGAACGGTGCGGTGCCGAGAACCAGGGGCCCGTGCGGCGCACATATGATTAGCGCCAGTCGTGTCATCCGGTGGACGATTGGGGATTTTTCTAATGAGAATTCTCTGTGAATCTTAAAAAAAGCCCTTCCCAACGGCGTGTTTGCGGTGCAATAATCATGGCCCTAGAATTGCTCTGGCCAATTTGAGCTTCATGCGAGCCCAGTATGTTCATTGAGAAACTGCTGGACGGTGTGGTGGAGGTGCAGACGCCCATCGGTCCACGCTATTTGATGCCGTCATCATTCTTGCAGCGGATGTATCTGTTGTGGATGTTCCGCAACTTCACCGTCCTGCCGCAGGCTGTACTGAACCCGCGCCAGAAGCGGCTTATTGAGCGGATGTGCGGGGAACAGGGATTCGTCTCGCGGTCCGCTGTCGAAGGGATTGATGAGTTGCCCATCATTGGCACGGTCGAGCGCTCGCCGGTGGTCGGAGCGCCGCCGTTGCCGCCGCGCCGTCCTGCCGCCAGCGAATCGGGAAGCATCGCGGCCGAAGTTCGCCAGCAGCCGTAAAAGAATCTCGCCTGAGATTCCATATTCCGCGATGAAATATCGGCGAAGCTACCTAATTGTGCTCTCCCTCAAGCTCCGTCTCTGAGTCTCGTCTCTTGGAAGTTGAGGCGTTGATTTCTTCACGCGCCAAACGAGTGTTGCAGGTCTGAAGCACGAACATGTCCCCGTGTAGGAATTCCGACGGGCGCATTTCGATCGGTGCGCACTGCTCGAACTCGATGGATGCTATAATTTTTCTTTCGTCCCGCCAGCAAATTTCCGCCGTGGGCGCGTAGCTCAATTGGCAGAGCAACTGACTCTTAATCAGTAGGTTGTAGGTTCGATTCCTACCGCGCTCACCACTTTGCCCAGTCGCCACCTAAATGGTGGACGACAATGGCACTTTCCGACGACAAGCAAAATTCAACCTACCAATTTCCCGCCACTCTGGTCGATCTCGTTATCGAGATTGTCGACCGCTCCATGCCGCGCTGCGGCGATCCCCTTTTAGATCTCGGTGAGGCGAAAACCCGCCTCGCCAACCACGTCCCGATGTCTGAAATGGATGTCGCGCTATGGATGGTCTCCGACCGCCTGCAGGAAGAAATCAAGAAAGGCACGTTCGCCAGTGCTCCCGCTTTCGAACCACCCAAGAAAGAACCCCAACCCGCCCAGCGTTACGGCAAAGCCTTCACCATCCAAACCGGACGCGGCAAGAAAATCGTCCTGATCGAGGACGTGAAAATCAGCGTCAGTGC
>DATAUY010000148.1:0-2839 GCA_036268025.1 Candidatus Sulfotelmatobacter sp.
AAAAGATCGCTACCCTGGCATTGGGCACACGCTGCTTAATCATCCGAGGAAGAAGGGCAAAGTGATAGTCCTGTATCAGGACTACAGGATTCAGCTCGCCGGATATTTCTTTGGCAAGCGCATCAGCGAAGCGCTCGTTTACTTTGTTGTAATATTCCCAGTCCGATGCCCTGAAGATCGGACGTGTATGTGCCATGTGGCATAGCGGCCATAACCCTTCGTTCGCAAAGCCATAGTAGTAGCCCTTTTCCTCCTCCGCACTGAGCCAGATACGACGTAGCGTATAGCGAGGTTCGTCTGGAGGGACCTGTAAATGATCATTACTGTCTACAGTCTCGCGATCCGCACTTCCACTCCCCTGGGCTATCCAGGTTCCGTTGCAAGCGCACAGGATCGGCTCAATGGCGGTGACCAGTCCACTGGCAGGAACGCTCACACTTATTTGATTTCCATTCCAACTGTGGACGTAGGGTTCGCGATTCGATACGACATAAAGGCTACTGCCTTCAAGCTTCGTTTTGACGTGATCTGCGAGTCGTTGCGCCGTCCAGACCGATTCATTCGTATTTCGCAGCCGGGCTTCAATTTGAGCGGCGGCCCGCGCCTGGAACATACTCTCTGCAAGCGGCGTCACTTCCCGTGCCAGCGGTTGTAGAAAATCAAGGTCCTTGCTCATCGGTTGAGTCAGATGCGTTCCGCTGCGCAACGATTTCATCCATTGCGCCGCGCGAGCTATAGGCCCCGCGAGGCTCCAACGCACAATCAATAGCGTGATGGCGACGATTACCAACACCTGACCAGCGATGTGGATGAAGGCCTGCCCCCAAACGCGGAAGATCTGGGCGCGGATGTACCCGGTGTCGTAGACGATGATTATGCCGCCGGCGACGCGCGCGTCAAGGGCATGTAGAGGTGCGGCGAGAAGGTAGAGCCGCTTGAAGTGCGAACGCATGTAGATCGTCTCAGGCCGATTCTTCGACATGGAACTTGAGAGTGCATTCGGAGTGGAGGCCAAGGCTGCGCCCAGTTCTGGAGTTACAGCCAATGGGAACAACTCTTGATCGTATATCCCAATTCCCAGCAGATGGTCACGGTGACTGAAGCGATCCACCATGCGCAAAAGTCCGGGCCTGTCCCCGTTTTGGAGATAAGACTCTGCGTTAGCCGCCAGGCTCTCTCCGAATGTTTCGGCCTTCCGTTCGAGGTCGGCGCGCAGTGCATCCTTTTCAGTCTGGACCTGGTACCAAGACGAAATAACGGACACCATCGTTACACCCACGATCAGTGCCACAATCAATCGCAGACTCAGAATCCGCATCAAACCTCACTTCGATGCAACTTGGTATCGGTAATGGCGATGGATGTCGCCCGTAAGACCTGGGACCTGATGTGAACAGATCGATTTAGGCTTATCTGTTACTAGGACTGGCGGGAGCGTTCCCGAAGTGTGAATAGTACACCGCGTACTTCCCACTACTCATCCGTTCGTGCCAGCGCGGTGGATTGGCCGATCGATCAAATAAAGACACTTCGCGCCCATGGCTCATCTCCTCAGTCTAGCAATTTGTGCGACCGTGCACTTGTTGTGCGCGCGAAGCAGCGTCTTGCAACAGACGGTCGCGTTCAAGGTGCACTTACCGCTCGACGTGAACGCCTTCTGCATTCTTGAGTAAAGAGAAAGACGGAAGTTGTGTATTTATCGGCTGGAATAGAGAAAAGTGGATGTTTAAAGCCGAGCAAGTGCTGCCAGCTGCAACCCGTGGTAGGTAGAGTTAGCGGTCGGCGGAACATCCGTGGTGACGCTGGTGAACTGCGGGTAAGGCAGCATTAACTGAAAAGCCTGAACGGTGGGACTTGTCAGGACACTGTTCGCGTAATAGGGATCCGTAAGAACCGGCGCAAATGGATTAGAGACATAATTCCCGAGGTTGCCAATCTGGAAACTACGGCTAAGCAGTAGAAGCGAAGAGAGCTGGCAGCAGCCTCTTCATTTCCTATCGGATTTTCTAGGGGTAAAGCAAGTTGGATTTACATGGTACACGCATCCACCTCCGTCAAGAAGCCCGTCGTCGTGACGAAAAGCGACAGTACCAGTCGAACACGTCCACGCAAGTACCCATGAGCTTTCGTGGGAAGAGGCAATGGCGCAGTGCCAGGACACGACCGGCGGCCCCGGGCTATCAACGCGCACGACTTTACCTCTGCTTGAACAAGACGCAGAATCCGCTCTCGCGCAGTTTGGAATACACTCACTCCGCACAGATAAGCAACAACCATGACGTGAGAAGATGCGCATGTGAAGCGTTCAATATCCGCCGAAGCAGAACACTCGAGCGCCGAGGTGAAATCAGTCAGTGACTTGGCGGTTTACGGTCGTGGAGAAGCAACGGCGTGGGTCTTGGGCTTTCATCCGGGGGAGCATAGCGCCGGATACATTTCCAAAGCTGCGGCCGACTTCACCGAATCCGATGCGGCGCACGAATGAAACAAACTTTTCTCGACTGTTGTTCAGCGAGTGCGAAATCGCCGAGGTGCTTCACGGTGGAAATGTGCATTGCCCGTGTAGTCACCCACTCCACGTTTATTCTTCGCGCAGCAAGATCATCGGATCGACTCCCAAAGCGCGCCGGGCCGGGAGCCACGCCGCGACGAGACCCACACAGAGCATGGTAAGAACGACACCGCAGAGGATGATCGGGTCCTTCGGTGTGGCCTGATAGACGATGGACGAAAGCACCCGAGTAGCCAGTACCCCGAGGATGATCCCGGCTGCAGAGCCGATGGCGAGCAGCCGGAAGGCGCGACCGAGCGCGGCGCCGAGTACTTTGCGCTGATTCGC